>JANYCB010000007.1 GCA_025360485.1 Methylotenera sp.
GATTTTGAAGACGATATTCCGTTTTAAAATATTGAGCCAATAAAAAGCCCGCTGTTGCGGGCTTTTTATTGTTTGTCATTGGTTATTATTTTAATACGGCACTACCGAAAACATTTTCGCCAGCACTTGGGACATTAATACCATATTGCAGACCAACACGTTCACCGCTCGGCCCAAAAAAAGAACCTTGGATGAGATTGCCACCCAATGCACCAGAGCAGCCGGCAGTAACGCATGACGTGCTGTTGGTTACAACGCCACCCGCAGCAAACTGTGCGCCAGTAGCGAGACTGCCGCTGCCGGACAAGCCGAATGTGCCAAGGGCTGTGGTTGGGATTGTTAGGTTGTAATTGAAGCTATATTTTGTAAAGTCAAAAATAAAGTTACCAGTAACAGCATTTGCTGCGCCTACTAGAGCGCCGCCATTTTGTAAAAATGGGGCGGTAGAACCGAATACATTATATGAGCCGCTTAAACTGGTTAATGCACCGGCAATTGGTGTGATGCCCGCAATATAATCATATCTTGATAAGGTATCATTAACATCATAAATGGTGCCACCAGAGGTATAGTTGTAGTTGCCAGAAGCCGCTTGCCCCCAAGCCACAAGACCGTCGTTGTTATAACTGGTAAAACTTAGCGGAATCACCTCATATTTTTCATTAATGTTTGGGTTATACATTAATTCAGTTAACCTGCCGCTAGCATCTAAATTCAGGTTGGCTTGAAGTGCTTTATAAAGTACACCACTACCGGTGTCATCAGTAATTGCTAAAACCGTACCTGAATTACCATTAAATACATTGTTAACGAAGATGACTGGTAAACCATTCTGTGTAAGTACATCACTTGCAGCGAACACTGCTTTGCTAGAGGCAGGAGGTGCCGCGGCTGCCTTAGCAGATTTTCCGCTTGGTTTTGGTTTAGCTCCCGCGCCGGCAACTTCAATCGATTGTCCAGTCATCGCATTTAAGCAACCGCTTTCGTTGCATACATCAACACTGCCGTGGTTAGTGGTCATTAAGAGATTATTATCGTTAAAGTTAACGGTAAATTCGGTGCCACGAATACCAATGGTGGCAACGGCCGTTTTAAGCTGATAGCGCTCGCGGTTTTTATGGCCTATTAGGCCGCTAATGGTACGTAAGCCACCTTTAATTAACTCGGTGAAGCCGTATTCAGTGCCGTCTTCTTTACCTGAAAATTCATATTTGTTGATACGGTAGATAGTGTTCGGTTGTAACGATACTTTACCGCCATCAATGAGTGCAAGTTGCAAGCGACCATCTTTGGTTTCTATGGTGTCGCTCGCATTAAGCGGATCATTTTTGGCGGCTTGGGTGATAGTTTTGTCTTTGTGCGTAATGCTGACATCGCCTATTTTAAAGGTCACTGTGCCTGCGGGCTGTGCAAATGCAAACTGCGTCACAAATAACGTGACAACAAAAACGCTTATTTTCAGCGTAGATAGTTTTCCCATTATGGTTTTATACCCCATATAATTTTTTTCTAGCAACCATTTGCGTGATTGTTATTTAATAACAATCAATTAAACATTTAGTTGACATCAGTTATAATCTATTTTTTGAACAATCAACAAGTATTAAGCTAAAACCATGCCAATTTATGATTTCCAATGCACTAGTTGCGGCCACAAAGACGAATTGATGCGTAAAATCAGCGAATTAACGACAATTATTTGCCCTAAGTGTCAGAGAGAAACGTTTAGTAAAATGCTCTCAGCGCCTAGCTTTCAGTTAAGTGGCTCTGGTTGGTATGCCTCTGATTTTAAAGATAAAAAACATAATAAAAACACTGATGCCACAGATAAAGCTGAAACCAAACCAGAAACAAAGTCAGCTGAAACAGATACAAAAGCAGCGGCTTGCAATCCAGACTGTGCTTGTCACTAACATATTGAATTAAAATGAAAAAATATTTTATTACAGGCTTGTTGGTCTTAGTGCCATTATTCATTACTCTTTGGGTGCTCAGCACACTCATTCATACCATGGATCAAAGCCTACTGCTGCTTCCAGAGGCATGGCAACCTAAACATCTGTTTGGTTTTAATGTACCAGGCTTGGGAGCGTTACTCACATTAGGTATCATTTTTGTCACAGGTTTGGTGGCCACTAACATTTTTGGCCAGCAGCTTATTGTGTTGTGGGAGTCGCTTCTAGCCCGTGTACCGTTTGTAAAAACCATATACTCAAGCGTTAAGCAGGTGTCCGATACGCTATTTTCAGATTCAGGCAATGCCTTCCGCAAAGCGGTGCTGGTGCAGTATCCGCGTCTGGGCAGTTGGACAATTGCCTTTGTCACCGGCACACCCGGTGGTGATGTAGTGAATCATTTGCATGGCGATTATATTAGTGTTTACGTGCCCACCACGCCCAATCCCACTTCTGGATTTTTTCTGATGATGCCAAAAGCGGAAGTGATAGAGCTGGATATGAGCGTGGACGAGGCTTTGAAGTACATTATCAGCATGGGCACGGTCGCGCCTAAAGATCACCTTACAAAACAACTTCGTTTTCAACAAACAACACAACAATACAGATAACTTTTAATTATGATGCGTACACACTACTGCGGCCATTTAAACCGCACCCACATTGGCCAAACGGTTATTTTATGCGGCTGGGCACATCGCCGCCGCGATCATGGTGGCGTGATTTTTATTGATTTGCGTGATCGCGAAGGCATGGCGCAAATCGTCATCGACCCAGATACGCCAGAAGCCTTTAAGCATGCGGAGTCTGTGCGTAGTGAGTACGTGCTAAAAGTCACTTGTAAAGTGCGCGCGCGGCCAGAAGGCACGATGAATAGCAATATTCCGACGGGTGAAGTGGAAATGTTGGCGACTGAAATAGAGATTTTAAACGCCTCGCTCACGCCACCTTTCATGTTAGATGACGAAAACCTAACCGAGACGGTGAGGTTACAACATCGATACATCGATTTGCGCCGTCCAGCCATGCAAAAAAACATGATGCTGCGTTACCGCGTGGCTAAAACTTTGCGTGATTATTTAGATGTCAACGGCTTTATCGAAGTTGAAACACCCATGCTCACGCGCAGCACGCCAGAAGGCGCGCGCGATTACTTGGTGCCAAGCCGTGTTCACGCTGGTCAGTTCTTCGCTTTGCCGCAATCGCCGCAGTTATTCAAACAATTGCTCATGGTGTCTGGTTTTGATCGTTATTTCCAAATCACCAAATGTTTTCGCGATGAAGACTTGCGCGCTGACCGCCAGCCAGAATTTACGCAAGTCGACATTGAGACCTCGTTCATGACCGAAAACGAGATTATGGATATTGTCGAAGAGATGATTCGGCAATTGCTGAAATCGGTGCAAAACGTCGATTTGCCTGCGGCCTTTCCGCGCATGAGTTTTCATGAGGCGATGAATAAATATGGCTCAGACAAGCCCGATATGCGCGTCACGCTTGAGCTTACTGAACTAAGCGACGTGATGAAAGATGTCGATTTTAAAGTGTTCTCAGGTGCAGCCAATATGGCGGGTGGTCGTGTCGCAGCCCTGCGCGTGCCGAATGGCGCGGCGATTTCGCGTAGTGAGATTGATGCTTACACCGAGTTCGTGAAAATCTACGGCGCTAAAGGTTTAGCCTATATCAAAATCAACGACATCACCAAACTGAATGAAGAAGGCTTGCAAAGCCCAATTGTGAAGAACATTCATGCGACTGCTCTGCAAGCCATTATCGACCGCACGGGCGCGCAGAATGGCGATATTGTATTCTTTGGCGCGGATAAACTAAAAGTTGTGAATGAAGCGCTTGGCGCGTTGCGCTTAAAAGTCGGTCACGACAAAGGCCACGTGGATGGCCGCGCATGGGCACCATTGTGGGTGGTCGATTTCCCAATGTTCGAACATGATGAAGAAAATGCCCGCTGGGCAGCATTGCACCATCCGTTTACTGCACCAAAAGATGGTCACGAAGACTTGTTAGCTACCAACCCAGGTGCTGCACTTTCAAAAGCCTACGACATGGTGCTAAACGGCTGGGAAGTCGGCGGCGGTTCTGTGCGTATCCATAAGTCAGATGTGCAATCTAAAGTATTTGATGCACTTAAAATCAGCAAAGAAGAAGCGCAAGAGAAGTTCGGCTTCTTGTTAGATGCCTTGCAATACGGCGCACCTCCACACGGCGGCCTAGCCTTCGGTTTAGATCGCTTGGTGACTTTGATGACGGGTGCAGAATCTATCCGTGACGTGATTG
>JANYCB010000044.1 GCA_025360485.1 Methylotenera sp.
CAAAACTTCTTCATGTCGGCCTTGCTTAAACAATAAAGTGCCCAATGTCGTCAAAAGTACAGTCTGGTCCGGGAAATAGCTCAATAATGTTTTGTATAGGCCTTCAGCCTCATTTAATTTGCCCGTATGATGTAGAGATAATGCCCTCTGATAAAGCTTGTCCGGGTCAAATGGCGGTTTTTTCGAAGTCATGATTCTTTAACTAATTAAACATGTGCAACTTTATCATGTGACCAGATTTCTGGACATCTCATCATTGAAAAGTATGTAATTTCGAAATGATGAATACAGTTATGATTCAGTTTTGCTCACCTTAAAGGCATCGCAATTGGCCGATATTTGCCCCATGAATTCAAAATCAGGTTGCTCCAAAGCTGATGTTTATTAAGTCAGAAATTGCAAGTCAACATCAACTGGAAATTCTCAATTGTGTTATGTATGGCAAAATCAATCGCGGAATACTAACGTCCAATTTAATTCGTTATTAAATAGATTGATTAAAATTGCTATTCATCTATCCCCAGCTCTTGAATTTTACGAGTTAGCGTATTACGCCCCATGCCAAGCTGATTGGCGGCTTCAATACGGCGGCCATCGGTATGTTGCAAGGCTTTGGTTATCATTACGCGCTCAAAGTCTTTGGTGCGCGCGTCTAATACGTTTTGTTCGCCACGGTTAAGCGCATCGGCTACTTCGGCCGCCAACGCTTCTTGCCAAGAATTTGCGCTAATTGCTTTATTAGTATCCTCTTTCAGTTCGGGCGGCAAATCGGCGACATCCACGCTTTGACCAGGTGCCATCACGGTTAGCCAATGGCACACGTTTTCTAGCTGGCGCACATTGCCGCTCCAATTCACCGCGGTTAAATAACGCAACGCAGCGGCTGAGAGTTGTTTTGGCTCTACGCCCAATTGTATGGCGCTTTGTGCAAGAAAGTGTTTAGTTAAATGTGGAATATCTTCCCTACGCTCACGTAGCGGCGGCAGACGTAATCTAATCACATTCAATCGATGAAATAAATCTTCGCGAAACAGCCCAAGTTTTACACGTTCTTCTAAATCTTGGTGCGTCGCGGCAATCACGCGCACATTGACTTTTAGCGGTTGATGACCGCCAACGCGATAAAACTGACCATCGCTCAATACCCGCAAAAGCCGCGTTTGTAAATCCGCAGGCATGTCGCCAATCTCGTCTAAAAAAAGCGTTCCGTTATCAGCTTGTTCAAAACGCCCGCGACGCGCAGCCGCTGCACCAGTAAAGGCGCCGCGTTCGTGACCAAATAACTCGGATTCTAATAAATCTTTCGGAATAGCTGCCGTATTGATGGCAATAAAGGGTTTTTCAGCGCGTGGGCTGTGTTTATGCAGGGCGCTGGCTACTAACTCCTTACCGCTACCCGATTCGCCGTTTATAAGTACTGTAGCGTGCGAACGACTTAGGCGACCAATCGCACGAAAAACCTCTTGCATGGCAGGTGCTTGGCCGATAATTTCAGGGGTTTCTTCTAGCGTTACATTATCTACCGCTTGGCGCATGCTTTCTTCTACCGCGCGTTTAATCACATCGATGGCTTGGTCAACGTCAAATGGTTTGGCCAAATATTCAAAAGCACCACCCTGAAACGCAGCTACAGCGCTTTCTAGATCGGAATAGGCTGTCATAATAATGACTGGAATATCGGGAAATCTTAGTTTTACTTCTGCTAAAAAATCTAACCCAGATCCATTAGGCATGCGGATATCGCTTACTATCACTTGCGGCTGTTCGTGATTCAAGGCATTAAGTGCCTCCGCAACTGATGAAAAGGTTTTAAATTCTAAATCAGTGCGCGCTAGCGCTTTCTCAAACACCCAGCGAATTGATTTATCGTCGTCTAAAATCCAAATTGGTTTCATGGCTATCTCTTATTTAATTTGCGCTAACTATTGTTGAATAATGGCATGTTTTATCACTGTGCTTTCAACTGGCAACAGTATAGTAAAAGTGGTATTGCCCGGCTGACTCTCACAATCAATCATGCCGTGGTGTTGGGTAATAAAGGTTTGCGCTAAGGCAAGCCCTAGGCCGCTTCCACCTTCACGACCTGAAACGAGCGGGTAAAAAATTCTATCGCGAATATCGGCAGGGATGCCTGGGCCGTTATCGATAATTTGCAGCTTAATGGCGACGCGATAGCGTTTTTTTGATAAAGTAACTTGGCGTTCCGCGCGAGTTCTTAAAATCACTTCGGCGTTTGCAGTGTTGTTAGATTGCATGGCTTGTACGGCATTGCGTGCGATATTCAGTACGGCTTGTATAAGCTTTTCGCGGTCACCAATTAAATCGGGCAAGCTGGTATCATAATCGCGGCGTACTTTGATATTGTTTGGTGACTCCGCTAGTAATAGACTGCGCACGCGCTCAAGTACTTCATGGATATTCGTTGGCTCGTATTTTGGCACGCGATGTGGCACTAACAGCCTATCCATCAGACTTTGTAGCCGGTCAGCCTCTTTAATAATCACTTGCGTGTATTCGCGCAAACTTGGGTTCGGCAACTCATGCTCTAGTAGTTGTGCCGCGCCACGCAGGCCACCTAAGGGGTTGCGAATTTCGTGCGCGAGGTTACGTAAAAGCTCTGAGTTGGCCTGTTGCTGAATCAACATGCGCTCTTCACGCGCAATGCGCAGCTGCTGATCCATCTGCTGAAATTCAAGCAATAGCGTAGCTTCGCCAATATCGACAGGCGTTACTGTGCAAGTGACCGCAAACGAGTGTTGACGTACCGTAGTGAGCGCAAATTCATGTTCGCGGTATGGGCTATTATTTTTAACGGCATTATCGATAGCGATTTGTAAAATTTCGCAATTCAAAAATACTTCTGAAATATGGCTAGTATGAATTTGTGTCGCGCTTAGGGCGAATAAAATCTCAGTGCTGGGGTTCGCATAAACCACTTGATGTGACTGGTTAAGCAGAATCACCGCGCTAGCGAGATGCTCTAAACCACCAAAACCTGAGGGAACATTTTGTAACATAGCTTAAACTTAAGAAAACAAAGAAATTGTATAGCAATTGAAGCGCTGCTAGTTTGTATATTGTTCTTAAGCAAAAGCTAAGCCAGCTTTTGGAAGGCAGTAAAAAAGATTAATTGGTAGCGTTAATTTCTTTTTGCAATAGCTCAATATTGCGCTGATGCGCGTCTACATCGGCTTGTAAACCTTTCATCTTCTCATCAAATTTTGCAACGTTACGAAAAGTCTTTGATGTGCCATTGGCATTTTTTTGTTGATAAACTTCAGGATTAGACTCACCTTCAGCATAGGCCTTTTTGGCATCGTCTAACGCTTTTTTCTCGGCATCTAATTCACCTTGTAAAATCTCTTTACGTTTGCCATCACGTTGGTTCTGTGTGCCCGCATCCACCTTGGGAAAGCTTTCTGGCGTTGCGGTTCGCGTCGATGACGTGCGTTTTTTCTCACTACCAGAATCTGTGCCAAAGTTGGTATCAGCAGGCTCTAATTGAAGTTTTTTTGCGCCTTTTATTTTGACGTTAGAATAGGTAACACGTCCTTCAGAATCTACCATTTTATAGATTTCCGCTTGCGCCAAGTGTGGCAACATTAAGGCAGTTAATAAAAGGCTTAAAAATGTGATTTGTCTTTTCATACCAATAGTTTAGATGAGAGTCTTACAGTTAGCAACGAAGTATTGGCTATTATGGTTGACTACTATAGTTCAAAAAGAAATAAGTGCTATTTTTGCAACGCTTAAAATGAGGCAGCTTAGGCTGCCTCATTTTGGTGCACGATTCTAAAAAACAGGCTGACTTAACAGCTGTAGTACATGCTAAATTCAACTGGGTGTGGTGTTTGACGGATTTTTGTAACTTCTTCCATCTTCAAGCCTATGTAAGCATCAATCCAGTCGTCAGTAAATACGCCACCTTTAGTTAAGAACTCGCGGTCTTTATCTAAATACTCAAGCGCTTGCTCTAATGAAGAACACACGGTTGGGATAAGCGCATCCTCTTCTGGTGGAAGATGGTACAAGTCTTTAGTTGCTGGCTCACCTGGGTGAATTTTGTTTTGTACGCCATCTAAACCAGCCATTAACAAGGCAGAGAATGCCAAGTATGGGTTAGCGATAGGGTCTGGGAAACGCGCTTCCACACGGCGTGCTTTCTCACCATGCACAAAAGGAATACGAATAGCAGCAGAACGATTTTTAGCAGAATAAGCCAATTTTACTGGCGCTTCATAATGTGGTACTAAACGTTTGTATGAGTTGGTGCCTGGGTTCGTAATCGCATTCAAAGCACGTGCGTGTTTAATAATGCCGCCAATGTAGTACAAAGCGAAATCGCTTAAACCAGCATAGCCATTACCTGCGAAGAGGTTTTTACCATCTTTCCAAACAGATTGGTGCACGTGCATACCAGAACCGTTATCGCCAAACATTGGTTTAGGCATAAAAGTCGCTGTTTTGCCGTAGGCGTGAGCAGTGTTCAAAACGACGTATTTAAGAATTTGCGTCCAGTCAGCGCGTTGTGTCAATGTGGCAAACTTAGTGCCGATTTCACATTGACCAGCCGTTGCAACTTCATGGTGATGTACTTCAACTGGCACGCCCATTTCTTCAAGCGTCATACACATAGCAGAGCGAATGTCTTGTAATGAATCGACTGGAGGTACTGGGAAATAGCCGCCTTTGATGCCAGGACGGTGGCCTGTGTTGCCGCCTTCAAATTTTTCAGATGATGCCCAAGCCGCTTCTTCTGAGTTGATTTTAACTGAGCTACCGCTCATATCAACTGACCAGTTGATTGAATCAAAAATGAAGAACTCTGGTTCTGGACCAAAATAAGCTGTATCGCCCAAGCCGCTTGATTTTAAATAGGCTTCAGCACGTTTGGCTAAACTACGCGGATCGCGGTCATAACCTTTGCCGTCGGTTGGGTCAACCACATCGCAAGTTAAAATAAGCGTTGGCTCATCCATAAATGGATCAATGTTGGCAGTTGAAGGGTCTGGCATCAATTGCATGTCAGAGGCTTGAATGCCTTTCCAGCCGCTGATTGAAGAGCCATCAAACGCGTGGCCTTCAGTAAATTTAGCTTCGTTGAATGCAGAAACAGGCACGGTTACGTGTTGTTCTTTACCACGCGTATCGGTAAAACGAAAATCGACAAACTTGATATCGTTATCTTTTACCATTTTCATTACTTTAGCCACTGACATCAGAATCTCCCTAGACAATATTTGGACAAAACAAATTAATAAATATTTAATACAAAACTTTATAAGCAAAGTATTTTAGCAGGAACTGTGCCAGCGAAAAATAGAAAAAATTGGTTTTTAGTCATTCACTTAGCAAATAGGCCTAAAATAGTCCGCCCGAAAATTGAGCATCAGCCCTAAAAATGCACCACAATAGTGCGTACTAGGATTGCCGTCGTTCAATTTGATTTCGCGCTATAATTTGATGCAATAAATACTATCTAGGAATTTGAAATGGAAACGATCAGCAAAATTCTCGAGCGTGCAAAAAAGCGTTCAGAAGAATTAAATTTGCCTTATGCGGGTGCGCTTACACCGCAAGAGGCGTATGAAGTGCTGCAAAAAACGTCGCACGCTAAATTGGTAGATGTGCGTAGCCAGGCGGAGCTAGATTTGGTTGGCAGTGTTCCAAGCGCTACGCATATAGAGTGGGCGTTTTATCCTGGCATGGTAGCTAATCCTGATTTTGCAACGCATTTAGATATGCAGGTAGATAAAGAAGTGCTGGTTATTTTTATGTGTAGAACAGGCGGGCGCTCGCATAATGCCGCTGTAACTGCCGCAAAGTTAGGCTTTACAGAGGCATACAACATGCTAGAGGGTTTTGAAGGTGAGGCGAATGCGCAAAAGCAGCGCACGCTAATCAATGGCTGGAAGCATAATGGGTTGCCTTGGAACAATTGAAGGTAAGTTAACACATGACAGATAAATATGCCGTCATTGGCAATCCTATTTCTCATAGTAAATCGCCACAAATTCATGCGGAATTTGCTAAACAAACCAATCAAGATATAAGCTACAAGCCAATATTGGCATCATTGAATGAGTTTGAAGTGACAGTGCGCAGGCTAATAGATGATGGCTATAAAGGTGTTAATGTCACGGTGCCGTTTAAATTGCAGGCATTTTTACTTAGTGATACGCTCTCACCGCTTGCCCAATCGGCAGATGCCGCCAATACGCTCATCCTTAATAGAAAAAATATTCAAGGCCATAATACAGATGGCATTGGTTTAATAAATGATATTACTAAGAATTTAGGCATTAAACTGCAAGGAAAGCGGGTATTGCTTCTTGGAGCAGGTGGTGCGGCAGAAGGCGTGTTTCAGCCAATTTTAGAGCAAAATCCTACTATATTAATAGTCGCTAATCGCACACTAGAAAAAGCGCAAAAAATGGTGAATAAATCGCCCAATAAGGCCAGCGCTAGCACCTTTGGTGCCTTGCAAGGCCAGTTTGATATTGTGATTAATGCAACTTCTACCGGTATAAGCGACATTGCTTTGCCAATACCTAGCTCAATATTTGCTACAGAATGCTTAGCTTACGAAATGATGTATGGTCGTGAAACACCGTTTATGGCACAGGCTAGAGTCACAGGCGCTCAAGTGGCCGATGGTTTAGGTATGCTGGTAGAACAAGCGGCAGAAGCATTTTACTTGTGGCGCGGCGTGCGCCCGCAAACCGCGCCAGTTATTAAAATGATGAGAAGCGCCTAATTGTTGCGTTGGTTGTTTTACAAATCGCCAAACACTTCATTAAGTGTAGGTGGGCTTTTTAAGCGTTTTTTTGTGCTATTTGTGTTATTTGTGTTGCTATACCAATTGTGGATTTTTCTGCACATTTGCTGGTGGATCAAATTCAACCCATCTTCCAGTGCGTTTATGGAAGATCGCTTGCAAATCATTCAAGAAACTAAGCCAGATGCAGAGTTGAAGTATAAATGGGTGAGTTACTCACAAATATCCAACAACTTAAAACGCGCAGTGATTGCCAGCGAAGATTCAAAATTTAATGATCACGAAGGTTTTGATTGGGAAGGCATCGAAAAAGCTTATGAGAAAAACCTGAAAAAAGGCAAAATCGTCGCGGGCGGCTCCACCATTAGTCAGCAGCTCGCCAAGAACTTATTTTTATCCAGTAAACGCACGCCGTGGCGTAAGGGTGAAGAAGCTATTATTACTGTAATGCTAGAAAATATACTTACTAAGCAACGCATTTTAGAGATTTATTTGAATGTGATTGAATGGGGCAACGGCATATTTGGGGCGGAGGCCGCTGCTCGCCATTATTTTAAAACTAGCGCGGCAGGGCTTTCACCGCCACAAGCCGCAAAACTTGCAGCTATGATACCCAATCCGCGTTTTTATGATGTTCATAAATACACTACTTACCTAAATCGTCGCACAGCGACGATACAAGCAAGAATGCGCTATGCGGAGCTTCCATAGCCGCTAAATAGTTGCCATGCAAGCCAATACCCATGCGGCTTACAGAGCAGCTTATTTTCTATTTTTAAGCTTGTTCTGTGAGTTTTACCACGATTTTTCTTACCACTGGCGCAATCAGTAAAATACTGGGGAAGGCAATCGGCCAGGCAAGCACAAATGAATGCAGCCATTGCGCGATAAAATGTGGCGTAAAGCCAAGGTGAATGGCGGTGAGTACGCCAGACATGAGCAATGCCATGAGTAGCGACATGAAAAAAGCAAATACTAAATCTGAATATTTGGCGTTAATCTTCATGCTTAAACTATAAAATGGCTTTCAAATATTGTCCAGTATAGCTTTTTACATTGTCAGCCACTTGTTCCGGAGTTCCTTTGGCGATAATTAAACCGCCGCCATCGCCGCCTTCTGGGCCCATGTCGATAATCCAATCGGCGGTTTTAATTACGTCCAGATTATGCTCAATAATAACAATAGTATTCCCCGCATCGCGCAGGCGATGAATCACGTCAAGCAACAATTGAATATCGGCAAAGTGCAAGCCAGTGGTGGGTTCGTCGAGGATATACAGCGTGCGGCCAGTGTCGCGTTTGCTTAGCTCTAAAGAAAGCTTTACGCGCTGCGCCTCGCCGCCACTTAGTGTGGTGGCAGATTGCCCAAGCGTAATGTAGCCCAAGCCAACATCTAGCAGGGTTTTGAGTTTGCGTGAAATTACCGGTTGTGCGCTAAAGAAAGCATGTGCTTGTTCCACCGTCATCTCGAGCACTTCGCGAATATTTTTGCCTTTAAAATGAATTTCTAAGGTTTCGCGGTTGTAGCGCTGGCCTTTGCATACATCGCATGGCACATAAACGTCAGGCAAAAAGTGCATCTCGACGCGAATCACGCCATCGCCTTGGCAAGCCTCGCAGCGGCCGCCTTTTACGTTGAATGAATATCTGCCTGGCCCGTAGCCACGTGCGCGACTCTCAGGCACGCCGGCGAATAAATCGCGAATGGGCGTAAATAGCCCTGTGTATGTTGCAGGATTCGAGCGTGGCGTGCGGCCAATCGGGCTTTGGTCGACATCGACAACTTTATCGAAAAATGCAAGGCCATCCACCTCGCCAAATGGCGCGGGTTCTGTGTTACTGCCATATAAATGGTGCGCGACTGCGCGATAAAGCGTGTCGTTAATTAGTGTCGATTTTCCGCTGCCAGAAACGCCTGTGACGCAGGTAAGTAGGCCAACGGGGATTTCTACTGACACATCGCGCAAATTATTGCCAGTTGCGTTGCTAAGTTTTAACCAACGACTAGGGTCGGGCGAGGTGCGCAATTTATTGTATAAAATTTGTTTTTTACCACTTAAATATTGGCCTGTGAGCGATTTGGTATTGGCTTGAATTTCCGCTGGAGTGCCTTCTGCCACAATTTGCCCGCCATGCTCGCCCGCGCCAGGGCCAATATCCACTACGTAATCGGCGCTTAAAATCGCATCGTGATCGTGTTCAACCACAATCACCGTGTTGCCAATATCACGTAAGCGTTTAAGTGTTTCCAAAAGCCTGTCATTGTCACGCTGATGCAAACCAATTGAAGGTTCGTCCAGCACGTACATCACGCCCGTTAAACCACTGCCGATTTGTGAAGCTAATCTAATACGCTGCGCTTCACCGCCCGATAAGGTTTCGGCCGAGCGTGAGAGCGATAAATATTCCAGCCCGACGTTAGTTAAAAACTTAAGGCGGTTTTGAATTTCGGTGACGATTTTATCGGCAATGGCAAGCTTGGCGCCTTGTAACTTAAGCGTTTCAAAGAAAGTGAGCGCTTGCTTTAACGGAACCTCACATACTTCATGGATATTTTTATTGCCTACTTTTACATGACGCGCCTCGCGTCTCAGGCGTGTGCCAGCACAGTCTGGGCAAGCTTGATTGTTGAGGTATTTTGCTAATTCTTCACGCACGGCGGACGAATCGCTCTCACGATAACGACGTTGCAGATTATTTAAAATGCCTTCGAAAGTATGGGTTTTGCCAAAAAATGTACCGCGCTCGTTAAGGTATTTAAATGCAATCACTTCTCGACCAGAGCCATTTAACAATACGCTTTGAATATGTTCTGGTAACTCTTCAAACGCCACTTCCAAATCAAAATTATAATGCGCGGCCAAACTCGCCAACATTTGAAAATAAAATTGGTTGCGTTTATCCCAGCCTTTAATGGCGCCGCTTGCCAATGAAAGCGTTGGGAAAGCGACTACGCGTTTGGGGTCGAAAAAGTTGATATTGCCTAAGCCATCGCATTTTGGACATGCACCCATCGGGTTGTTGAATGAGAATAGGCGCGGCTCGAGCTCTGCCAGTGAGTAATCGCATAGTGGGCAAGAGAACTTGGCAGAAAATAGATGTTCTTTTTCAGTGTCCATTTCCAACGCAATTGCTTTGCCATCAGCCAAGCGCAGCGCGGTTTCTAGTGATTCTGCAGTGCGCTGCTTCATATCTTCTTTTACTTTTAAGCGATCAACGACAACATCTACGGTGTGTTTGGTGGTTTTGGCAAGTTGCGGCAAAGCATCCATTTCATAAATCTTGCCATCGACTCTCAAGCGTACAAAACCTTGTGCTTTCAGCTCCTCAAACAAATCTAGTTGTTCGCCCTTGCGGTTCGCCACCACGGGCGCGAGGATCATCAGTTTGGTATCTTCGGGCAGTTGCATTACGCTATCAACCATTTGGCTGACCGTTTGCGCTTCAAGCTTAATATTATGGTCAGGGCATTCTGGGTCGCCAGCGCGCGCGTAGAGCAGGCGCAAATAATCGTGAATTTCTGTCACCGTGCCCACAGTGCTTCGCGGGTTGTGTGAAGTAGCTTTTTGTTCGATAGAAATCGCTGGCGACAATCCTTCAATCAAGTCCACATCGGGCTTATCCATACGCGCTAAAAACTGCCGCGCATAAGCGGAAAGGCTTTCTACATAACGGCGCTGACCTTCTGCATACAAGGTATCAAAGGCCAAACTGGATTTACCAGAACCTGATAAACCAGTGATGACGATAAGTTTGTTTCGAGGTAAATCCAGCGAAATATTTTTGAGATTGTGGGTGCGCGCACCGCGTATTTTGATAAATTCCATTAAGCTTTTACGAAAATTAAGGCAACCTGTTAATATACCGCCTTTAGCAAAATAATTTCAAATATTTAATGAATCCCAACGATAAAATAAGTGCTGTCGAAAATAAAATGCCCAAAAGCGAGCTAAAAGCCAGCATCAGTTTGGCTTCTATTTATGGCTTGCGCATGCTGGGCATGTTCTTAATTCTGCCCATTTTTGCGATTTACGCGACACACTATAAAGGCGGCGAGAATAGCATTCTAGTTGGTGCGGCCTTAGGTGCCTATGGGTTGACGCAAGCTCTGTTTCAGCTACCTTTTGGCATGGCGTCTGATAAATTTGGCCGTAAAAATATGATTTATATTGGGCTGGTCATGTTGATTATTGGTAGCATCATCGCGGCTTTAGCGACTGATATTACTATGGTGATTGTAGGCCGCGCTGTGCAAGGCGCTGGCGCAGTTTCAGCCGCCGTGACTGCGCTTCTAGCTGATTTAACGCGTGAAGAAAACCGCACCAAAGCCATGGCGATGATAGGTGCGACCATTGGTGTGACATTTGCCATTTCATTGGTGTTAGGCCCAGCAATCGCCCACTTGGCAGGCATTGCGGGTATTTTTTGGCTTACCGCGATATTGGCTAGTTTGGCGATATTGGTGATTAAATTCGTGGTGCCCAATCCAATCATTAGCAGCTTTCATTCGGATGCGAGTGCTGCACCTGCCAAGTTAAAAGATGTGCTAAAAAACACGCAATTATTGCGTTTAAATTATGGTATTTTTGCGCTGCATGCCGCGCAAATGGCTATGTTTATTGTGGTGCCATTCGCCATTCAAAAAACCAGTAACTTAGATGTTAATCATCATTGGCAAGTATATTTACCTATTTTATTGGGCTCATTCATGTTAATGATTCCCGCTATCATTGTGGGTGAAAAACGCGGTTTATTGAAGCCAGTGTTTATCGGTGCGGTGGCGTTAATGCTGGTTGCACAGCTATGTTTTGCTAGTTTAATCGGTAGTTTCTGGGGCATCGTATTTTCACTATTCGCTTATTTTGTCGCCTTTAATATTTTAGAGGCTTCGCTGCCATCGCTTATTTCTAAGCTTGCCCCTGCCGCAGCTAAAGGCACCGCGATGGGCGTTTATAACACTTCGCAATCGCTCGGTGTGGCGGTGGGTGGCTTAGTGGGCGGTTATTTGGCGCATCATTATAGTTATTCAGTGGTGTTTATGTTTTGTGCGGCGCTGATGAGCGTTTGGCTATTGCTCACTTTTAGTATGAAAACTCCCCCCAGCGTTAAAACAAAGATGTATCATTTAGGTGAAACGAGTGATGTGCAGGCGAACGCATTAACTAAGAAAATATCAGCATTGCCATATGTGTACGAGGCTGTGGCGATTGCCAAAGAGGGTATGCTAATTGTTAAAATAAAAAATACAGAAATATGGGATGAGCAAGAAATTTTAGACACTATAACGAACAAATAGCGGGAGTAGATAATGGCATCGGTAAATAAGGTAATTTTAGTGGGAAACTTGGGGCGCGACCCAGAGGTGCGTTACATGCCGAATGGCGAGGCGGTGTGCAATTTTAGTATTGCTACGACAGAAAATTGGAAAGATAAATCAGGCGTAAAACAAGAAAAAACTGAGTGGCACAATATTGTCATGTATCGAAAATTAGCCGAAATTGCGGGTGAATATCTTAAAAAAGGCCGCCCAGTGTATGTAGAGGGTCGTTTGCAAACGCGCAAATGGGAAAAGGACGGCGTAACACGTTATACCACCGAAATTATTGGCGATAATATGCAAATGCTTGGCAGCAAAGGTTATGACGGTTCAGGTGCTAGTTATGACGGCGGTATGGATCAAGGAGGCGCACCAGATGATATGAATCAAGCGCCAGCTAGACAAAGTGCCTCGCAACTGGCGTCGCCTCAGCAAGCGCCTGCGAAATCGGGTGGCAATTTTGATGATTTTGAAGACGATATTCCTTTTTAGAATCTAGCAACCC
>JANYCB010000056.1 GCA_025360485.1 Methylotenera sp.
CAGCATTAATTTTGCTAGGGTTATTTTTTATTGAATTTTTCAATCAAATTCTTCTTCAAGTTCGGCAATCATGTCGTGTAATTTTAATAAGCGCAGCGCTGCTTTTACATGGTGGTGTTCAACCAATTTGTCATTCACCACTACAGTACCGAGACCTGATTCATTAGCGTCTTTTAGTGCTTGAATAATCGCACGTGCATTTGCAACTTCGCTTGCTTTTGGTGTGTAGGCGTCGTTGCTATAGGCAATTTGGCCAGGATGTACGAGCGTCTTCCCGTCAAAACCCATATCACGTCCCAATCTACAGGCATATTCAAACGAATGTACATTTTTAAAGTCGCTGGTAATACCGTCTACTACACAGCGCCCATAAGCTCGCGCTGCCAAGATAACTAATGACAAAGCAGTTAAAATCGCACTTTGCTCATGCGTAGCCCTCGCGTGCAATTGCGAGGTTAAGTCAGATGTGGCTATCATGATGCAAATGATACGATCAGAAGCCGCTGCAATTTCTTTAGCATTTAGTACTGAAATCGGACTTTCTAGCATTACCATGATGGGCATGTGGCGGCCACCAGCATCATCTAATAGTTTGAGCGCGGCATGTACGTGCTCTGCAGATTCTATGTTAGGAAAAAGAATCGCATCCGCACCGATGCAGGCAACGGATTTGATATCTTCGTGCCCCCAAATAGAATCGAGATTATTAACGCGCACAATCACTTCGCGCGAGCCGTAACCCCCTTGCTTTATTGCCGCTACTACGTTATTTCGAGACTCGATTTTAGCGTCTACTAAAATTGAGTCCCCAAGATCAAGAATCACCGCATCTGTTGGTAATGTGCGCGCGCGATCTAAATAGTGCTGGTTGCAACCTGGCACATAGAGAACAGAACGTCGAGGGCGAAAACAGAATTCCATAAAAGTAAGCTTAAATATATTATTAAAGTGATTATATAGAGTGCTTTCTTGCACTGTCAACAAATATCTTATGTCTTATATAAGATATAAAACACTAGACTATTTTTATTTGTTATGTTTTAATTTACTTAACTAAATACAGGTGTTGCAAATCATGGAAGATAAAGCTTATAGCTCACCAAACTACAGACCGCTTTATGACCAAATTAAAGTGTTGCTGACTCAAAGTTTAATTGGCGGTGAATGGCGTCCAGGTGAAATGATTCCCAGTGAAATTGATTTGGCCGCGCGTTACAAAGTAAGTCAAGGCACAGTTAGAAAGGCTATAGACAGTCTTGCGGGAGAGAACATTCTAATCCGTCGACAGGGTAAAGGTACTTTTGTTGCCACGCATAATGAAGAAGGCATCAAGCTACGCTTTTTGCGCCTAACTGCTGTCGATGGGCATAAAGAGGCGCTACAAAATGAGCTGCTTTCTTGTAGCAAAACTAAAGCTGATAATCGCATAGCTAAGATTTTAGAATTAAAAGCTAGCGCTGCATTAATTGAGGTAAAACGGTTGCTCACCTTTTCTGGTAGGCCGCTCATTTACGACCATATTATTGTACCCGCTGCCCCTTTTAAAGGTCTTAACGGCAACAGGGTAGAAGAAAATCAAGGCTCCATGTACAGTATGTATGAAACGGAATATGGAATCCGCATGATACGCGCCGAAGAGCGACTTACCGCAGTGGCGGCCACAGGTGAAGTTGCAAGTGCATTAAATTTAAAACCTGGCGCTCCATTGTTGAGCATTGAACGTGTTTCCTACACCTATGGTGATAAGCCAATGGAATGGCGTTTAGGTTTATGTTTAACCGATGATCATCACTATATGAGCGAGCTTGAATAAATGGGCGACTTAAAAAAACGCGCACTGGATTACCACCAATTTCCTGTCCCAGGTAAGTTAAGTGTCGAATCATCTAAACCTTGCGCAACACAAGATGACTTGTCTCTAGCCTACACCCCGGGCGTGGCAGCGCCAGTGCTTGAAATTAATGCAGACCCTGCCAACGCCTATAAATACACCAACAAAGGCAATTTGATTGCGGTAATTACAGACGGCACAGCGGTATTGGGCTTAGGCAATATGGGCGCATTAGCGAGCAAGCCGGTAATGGAAGGCAAAGCGGTGCTGTTCAAGCACTTCGCTGGCATCGACGTGTTTGATATTGAAATCACCGCCAAAACACCCGATGAGTTTATTCAAACTGTAGTGAATATCGCACCGACTTTTGGAGGCATTAACTTAGAAGACATTGCTGCGCCGCATTGTTTTTATATTGAAAATGAACTGAAAAAACGCCTTGATATTCCTGTGTTTCATGACGATCAGCACGGTACTGCCGTGATTGTGGCGGGTGCATTATTAAACGCGCTTGAGTTACAGGGCAAAACCTTACCAACGGCAAAAATTGTGTTTTTAGGGGCAGGTGCAGCGGGTTGTTCCTGCGCAAAATTGTTGAAATTGATGGGTGCGACTAACATTACCATGGTGGATAGAAGTGGCGTTTTAACGAGTGATAGGCCCGACTTGCACGACAATAATCGGGAATTAGCGGTTGCTCCAGGAGGTGTGAAAACATTGGCTGATGCGATGCCTGGCAGCGATGTGTTTATTGGGGTTTCAGCCAAAAATGCCCTTGAAGCGGCTTTAATAAAAAGCATGGCGAAAAACCCCATTATTTTCGCATTGGCGAATCCTGATCCAGAAGTGCTGCCAAGCGTAGCGCATGCCATCCGCGATGATATTTTGATGGCGACAGGCCGTAGTGATTTTCCAAATCAAGTGAATAACGCGTTGTGTTTCCCCTATTTGTTCCGCGGGGCGCTGGATGCGAAAGCCACACATATAACTGAAAAAATGAAAGTTGCCGCGGCACATGCTTTGAGCGAATTGGCGCGTGAGCCTGTTCCAGCGGACGTTTTACAAGCGTACAACTTAAAAGAGCTGAAATTTGGCCGTGAATATATTATTCCAAAACCTTTCGATAAACGTCTATTGGCACGCGTCTCAGGCGCAGTAGCGAAAGCCGCAAAAGAGTAAACTGATGCAGCAAAATAAACTTAAGTCGCGTCCAAAAAACCTGAATTTATTCACCATTCGCCTGCCGATTAATGCGGTAGTGTCGATTCTGCATCGCGCTTCTGGTATGGCGTTGTTTTTGGCTTTGCCTTTGATTTTATTGGCGCTTCAATATTCGGTACGCTCGCCAGAAAGCTATGCAACGCTAGCAAACTTGCTTGATACTTGGTTTTTTAAGCTCATTTTAATTGGTTTGTCTTGGGCTTTTTTTCATCACTTTTTTGCTGGTATTCGGCACTTAATGCAGGATATTCACTGGATGACCAGTTTGCAAAAAGCGCGTTTTTCTGGTCGCGTGGTGCTGTGGTTGGTAGGTTTTTCTGTGCTTATTTTCGCCTTGGTGATTTGGTAGTTTTTCCGTGTTGATTCAATTACTGACTAATAAGTATCCTGGCATGCGTTTGTGGCTGTCGCAGCGCTTAAGTGCTGTGATGATGGCAATTTATATCGTGTTCCTAATTGCTTTGCTCATCATTCAGCAGCCAAGCAACTATGAAAGTTGGTATGTTTTTGTGTCACCAATTTGGTTTAGGTTAGTCACTTTAGTGTTTTTTATTAACCTTTTTATACATGCTTGGCTGGGTGTGAGCGATGTATTGAAAGATTATATTTTCAATAAAATATTGCGTGCTAATTTGCAAATTATTGTTGATATTTTGCTAGTCGTTTATTTGATTTGGGTAAGTTTTATTTTGTGGAATATTTAGATAATGTCTTTAAAAGTACATCAATTTGATGCAGTAATTATAGGTGGTGGCGGTGCGGGTTTACGCGCTTCGCTACAGCTGGCGCAGGCTGGCGTTAAAGTGGCCGTGCTGTCCAAAGTGTTCCCAACCCGCTCGCACACCGTGGCAGCGCAGGGCGGCATTGCCGCTGCTTTAGGCAATGTGGCCGAAGACAAATGGCTGTGGCACATGTATGACACGATCAAAGGGTCAGACTTTTTGGGCGACCAAGATGCGATTGAATTTATGTGCAAAAACGCTGCAAAAGCGATTATCGAGCTTGAGCATTTCGGCATGCCGTTTGATAGATTAGATAACGGAAAGATTTTCCAGCGGCCGTTTGGAGGCATGACACAAAATTTTGGCGAAACCCCTATTTCACGCACTTGCGCGGTGGCCGATAGAACGGGTCATGCCATGTTACACACACTGTATCAGCGCAATATACAAGCTAATACGCAGTTTTTTGTGGAGTGGTTTGCGCTTGATTTAATTAGGGATAGTGAAGGCGATGTGCTGGGCGTCATTGCGCTAGAAATTGAAACTGGTGAAGTTCATATTATGCAAGCCAAAACTACGCTATTGGCTACAGGTGGTGCTGGGCGTATTTTTCAGGCTAGTACCAATGCATTTATTAATACCGGTGATGGTTTGGGCATGGCAGCGCGCGCAGGCTTGCCGCTACAAGATATGGAGTTTTGGCAATTTCACCCGACTGGCGTATTGCATGCAGGTGTGTTGATTACCGAAGGTGTGCGCGGTGAGGGTGGTTATTTAGTCAATTCTGAAGGTGAACGTTTTATGGAGCGCTATGCGCCGAACGCCAAGGACTTAGCCAGTCGTGACGTGATTGCACGAGCTTCAGCCACCGAAATTAAAGAAGGCCGTGGCGTAGGAAAGAACAAAGATGCAGTGTATTTAAAATTAGATCACCTGGGTGAGGAGCTAATCAACAAGCGCCTACCAGGTATACGCGAAATTGCTAAAACTTTTGCCAATGTAGATCCAATTAAAGACCCAATTCCCGTGGTGCCAACCGCACACTATATGATGGGTGGCATACCGACTAATTTAGATGGTCAAGTTGTGATTAATAATGAGCAGGTTGTGAATGGTTTATATGCGGTAGGCGAATGTGCATGTGTTTCCGTTCACGGTGCGAATCGTTTGGGTTCAAATTCACTTCTGGATTTAGTCGTGTTTGGTAAAGCAGCTGGCGATAAAATGGTGCTTGAAATCGCACAACAAAAAACACATAAGCCACTGCCAAGTGATGTGTCAGACGCAACATTGGATAGAATTTCGCGCTTAAATAATCAACAAAATGGTGAAAATGTGGCTGAAGTGGGTGATGCTATGCGTAAAACCATGCAAACGCACTGTGGTGTGTTCAGATTCCCTGATTTGTTAGCGTCTGGAGTTAGCGCCATAGGAGAAGTTGCAAGTCGTGCGCAACGCCTTCAAATTAAAGATAAAAGTCAAGTATTTAACACGGCGCGGGTCGAAGCTCTTGAGTTAGATAATTTACTAGAAGTTGCGGTTGCTACTATGCATGCGGCAAATGCCAGAACTGAAAGTCGTGGTGCACATGCACGTGAAGATTTTGGTGAGCGCGATGATAAAAAGTGGCTAAAACATTCACTTTTTACAAAACAAAACAATACCTTAACTTACAAACCAGTGCGCTTAAAACCACTTACTGTGGAATCTTTTGAACCGAAAAAACGGGTGTATTAAGTATGAAATTTTCTATTTATCGCTATAACCCCGATGTAGATAAAAAACCCTACATGCAAGATTACGACATCGAATTGCATGAGGAAGATCACATGCTATTGGATGCGTTGATTCGCATTAAGGAACATGACGATACCTTGAGTTTACGTAAATCGTGTCGCGAAGGTGTATGTGGCAGTGATAGCATGAATATCAACGGTAAAAATGGCCTAGCTTGCATTACAAAGTTAGCAGATTTAGAACAGCCAATCACGCTGCGCCCTATGCCTGGCTTGCCTGTCATCCGTGATTTAGTCGTTGATATGACGCAGTTTTTTGAGCATTACAATTCAGTCAAGCCCTATTTGATTAACAACGACCCGCTACCAGAAACCGAACGTCTGCAAAGTCCGGAAGATCGTGCGAAACTAGACGGTATGTACGAGTGCATTTTGTGTGGAGCTTGTACCACTTCTTGCCCAAGTTTTTGGTGGAATCCCGATAAGTTTGTGGGCCCGGCAGGCTTAATGCAAGCCAATCGTTTTATTATGGATTCGCGTGATCAGGCGACCGAAGAGCGACTAGAAAATCTAGAAGATCCGTATCGCTTATACCGTTGCCATAACATTATGAATTGCGTAGAAGTGTGCCCGAAAAAATTGAATCCGAATGCGGCTATTGCCAATATTAAAGATTTAAAAATTGAGCGTGCACGTGAACATAAAACCAAAACTAAAACGCTTATAGAAATTAAATCGGTATAACAGATAAAGGGTTTTAAGAATGCAGTTATCAGATACACAGCAAGGTGATGCCAAGAACATGTCGGATGAAGAAGTACGGCGCCTTAGCTGGCGTTGTCGTCGTGGTTTGCTTGAACTGGATATTGTGCTGCAGCGGTTTTCTGAAAATTATCTAAGAGGGCTAAATAAGCATGAGTTATTGGCGTTTGATAGTTTGCTAGATTTACCTGATAACGAATTTCTAGATGTGTTGACATCAAAAGTAAGTATTACAAGTATTAAAGCATTCAATACACAGCACTTAGATGAGTTTGCAATTCAAACTGTATTAGCCAAACTCAGTGGTCATGAAAATGATAGATTAAGCAATAATTCAAGCATGCGAAAGACTTAACATGAATAGTCATGGAAAAATAAAGTGTTACACCAATAGCCCTTTGCTTGGCGGGGGGTGGCCAGGTATACAACTGTACTATCCACCAGTGAAGTATTCGCCCGCGCTTGGTATTTATGAAGATATTGAGCAAGCAGCTGCACGCATGAGAAAACATGCGCATAGTACCAATGCGCATACCTTGATATTTGACCTTGAAGATGGCTGCAGACAAAAAGAGATGAGTCGTGATTTGTTGCGCCAAGAGCTACCTGAGCTACGCAAAGTGAATGAGCATGTCACTATCGCAATACGTTGTAATTCATTCCGTACCGATGAATATGAATTAGATATGCAGTTAGTTAGAGATATGGCTGATTACATTGATGTGGTGATGCTCGCTAAAGCTGGTGAGGCTTATGGTGCGGCAGAAGTGCGTGATTTATCCAGCTTCTTAATCGATCTCAATCCTGATATTACGATACAGCCGATTATCGAACATCCAAAGTCACTGAAAATTGCTCCAGAGTTAATGCAGTATGACACAGTTAAACACGTGGTATTTGGTATTCACGACTTTTCAAAAGCCATGGGCATTCATATTACCCCAGAAAATTGGATTGAAGAATTGCGGTTTTTTATGAACCAGATGATGTTTGAG
>JANYCB010000067.1 GCA_025360485.1 Methylotenera sp.
TTGTCGCAAAACGTTGTTGTAAAAATATTTTTGTTTGCTTACATATAGACCATATGCCGCGCTTAAAAAAATATTTCTATGCCTAGTTTTACTTAAAGTTTTTAATTTTTAGGATAAGGAAATTTAATGAAAAAAATATTAGATAAACAATACCATCCTGAAACATTATCTGTCCGTGCGGGCAGCGAGATGACCGAATTTGGTGAAAATTCAGAAGCTTTATTTTTAAATTCAAGCTTCCGCTTCAAAAATGCAGCGCAAGCAGCAGCGCGCTTTGGCGGTACAGAGCCAGGCAATATTTATTCACGCTTTACCAATCCAACCGTCACCATGTTTCAAAACAAACTGGCAGCGTTAGAAGGCGCAGAACAGTGCGTTGCCACCTCTAGCGGCATGTCTGCCATATTGGCCTGCGTAATGGGTTTATGCAGTGCTGGTGACCATGTAGTTGCCTCGCGCAGTATATTTGGCACTTCGGTGCAACTGTTCAGCAATATTCTCGCGCGCTGGGGTTTGCAGGTGACGTTCGTGTCATTGACGAATCCATCCGAATGGCAAGCTGCCGTTACGCCAAAAACTAAATTATTCTTTGTCGAAACGCCATCAAATCCACTGACGGAAGTATGTGATATACAAGCTTTGGCCGATATTGCCCACGAGGCAGGTGTTTACTTGGTTGTAGACAATTGCTTTTGTACTCCAGCCATTCAGAAACCATTGGAATTAGGCGCAGATATTATCATTCATTCTGCGACTAAATATATCGACGGGCAGGGCAGATGCCTAGGTGGCGCGGTACTTGGCACTAAAGCATTAATGGAGCCTGTGTACGGCTTTTTGCGCACTGCTGGCGTCACCATGAGCGCATTTAACGCTTGGGTGTTTTTAAAAGGCTTGGAAACATTGCATGTACGTATGGAGGCGCATGCAAGTCGAGCGCTAGCTTTGGCAACTTGGCTAGAATCGCAGTCGCAGGTGGCGCGTGTGTATTACCCTGGGTTAAAGTCACACCCGCAATATGCGCTCGCCACTAAGCAGCAATTAAGCGGTGGTGGCATCGTGAGTTTCGAGGTAAAGCCAAAAGCTGGTCAGACCGAACAGCAAGCCGCTTGGGCGTTGATTGACGCGACAGAACTCATTTCGATTACCGCTAATTTGGGCGATGCGAAAAGCACCATTACGCACCCAGCCACCACTACGCATAGCCGCGTGACGGCAGAGGCTAGGGCAGCGGCAGGCATTAGTGATGGCTTGGTACGTATTGCCGTGGGTTTAGAGCATGTGGATGATTTGAAAGCGGATTTAAAATTTTAGTAAAGTTTTAGATAAAGAAACGGGGCATTTGCCCCGTTTCTTTATTCAACTAACCAACCAAGCCTAACAATTACAGGTTTTTAATTACAAATCCTTTGCGTTTTCAGCCAAGTATTTAGCTACACCTTCTGTCGAAGCCCCCATACCTGGTTTGCCTTTTTTCCAGCCTGCTGGGCATACTTCGCCATTTTCTTCAAAGAATTGAAGCGCGTCTACCATGCGTAGCATTTCGTCGATATCGCGACCTAATGGTAGATCATTCACAACTTGGTGAACGACCACGCCAGCCTTGTTGATTAAGAAAGAGCCGCGGTAAGCCACACCATCATCAGCTTCAACGTCATAGGCTTTGCAGATTTCGTGTTTGATATCGGCGACTAATGGGTAACCCACTTGGCCAATGCCACCGTTGTTGATTGGGGTGTTTTTCCACGCCAAATGTGTAAAGTGTGAGTCGATAGAAACGCCAATCACTTCTACGCCACGGCTTTTGAAATCTGCCAATCGATGGTCGAATGCAATAAGCTCTGATGGGCAGACAAAGGTAAAATCAAGTGGATAAAAGAAAATAACAGCTTCTTTGCCGCTGATAAATTTCGCTAAGTTAAAGTTTTCATCAATACTGTTGTCGCCCATCACTACGGCTGCGGTAAAGTCTGGCGCTGATTTTCCTACTAATACTGCCATTTAAATCTCCTGATTGAGGTGTTATTGAAACTACACTTTTGAAAGTGAGTTTTATGCAATAAGGCTAATTAACTAATTCGAAGGTCTTGCTAGTTATGCTAATTATATGAGGGCTTAAAAGCTAGTTTCAACCGAGGATGATGGATTTAATTCAAATCTTCACGCAAAGATTCTAATTGATGCAATGGGATATCCACGCGCATGTTGTAATTAGGATGGTCGCAGCCTAAAGTGACTTTTGCACCATATTTGATGGCTTTTTTTGCGGCTTCGTTAAATTCGAAGCGGCAAAAATGCACGGCACTGGTTTTCACGTCCGTTTCACGTTCTAAATCCTCGTCAGAAATCGCATATACACGTTTAAAACCTTCAATCTCAATATAGGTTTTGTCCTCAATGCCAATGAGTTTGGTGAGTGCTACTTTACGTTCTTCCACATTGGTATATTCAATCAACATGGTGGCTTTCCAGTTGCTGCCTTCTGGCACGAGTGGCGCGTAGGCTTCGATTTCATCTAAAATGCCTTGCTCTTCAAATTGTTTTTCGACGCGCAAAATTTCTTGAATTTGATAGCGAATGGTGAGTTCAGATTCAAATTGCATGGTCATGTTTTCACCTAAGCTCACAGAGCGCAAACGGCGCATTGCCATGATTTCTGCTTTGTTCTCTTTGCGGTATTTGCTGTACGCTTCGAGTGTCATAATATTTTCACGTGTAATACTCATTTCACTTCCTTAAAAATTCAAAAAATAGGCTCTGTAAGTCAATATCCATGCGGGTTGCAGGGCAGACCTAAAACACATCCGTCATTCCCGCGTAGGCGGGAATGACGGAGAGGGTGGTTTATCTACTCTATCCCATAAGCAATACGTGCAAGGCTCAGTGGGTGCGCCAGTTCGGCAGGTTTTTGTGCATTGACTAAATTATTCTCTGACATCATTTGCTCGATGTGGTGTCCCGCCAATTGGCAGTCGGAGCTAATGTAATCGGGCGCGGTACTTGCCATCAGTTTAGCCACTGGCTTACCGATTTTTTTCGCCATCGTGTGATGCGCTTTTTTAACGCCATAAGTACCCGCATGGCCCGAGCAACGTTCTACCGTATTCAACGTAGTTTCTGGGATTAACTTTAAAAACTCTTCGGTTTTTTTGCCGATATTCTGCACGCGACCATGGCACGGGATGTGATAACTAATCTTGCCGAGCGGTTTTTTGAAGTCAGTTTTTAACAAACCGTCTTTTTTGCGCGCAATCAAGTATTCAAAAGGATCCCACATCGCTTCTTGCACCAATTTTGTATCCGTGCAATCTGGAAACATCAGTGGGATTTCTTGCTTGAACATGAGCGTACAGCTTGGAATCGCGCTTAAAATGGCATAACCATCTTTAGCGTATTTTACCAAGTGCGGAATATTCGCTTCCTTGCTTTTAGCTACAGCGTCTAAATCGCCCAATTCCAGCTTCGGCATGCCGCAGCATTGCTCTTTATCCACCAATACATAAGGGATTTCATTGTGATCGAGTACTTTTAGTAAATCGTAGCCAATGCCCGGCTCGTTATAATTGACGTAGCAAGTGCTGTAAATGGCTACTTTGCCTGGCGTTTTTGCACCATCTTTTACCGTGAAATCTTCACTCTTAGCCGCGCCGTGCCTAAACTTTTCTGTGGCAAAGTTTGGCAACCACGCATCTTTATCTACGCCTAATGTCGCTTCCATCACATTGCGCATGATTTTGGTGCTATTGATAGCGTTAATGGTTTGCACCACGATGGGGATGCCCGCAAACTGACCATGCATATCGGTACTGGCTAATAGTTTCTCACCAAAACCGACCTCACCTTTTTTATATTTAATGGCTTTTGCGCGCAACATGGTATGAGGAAAGTCTACATTCCATTCGTGCGGCGGCGTGTAGGGGCATTTGGTCATGTAGCACAAATCGCACATATAGCATTGGTCGACGACTTGCATAAAGTCTTTTTTATCAACGCCTTCTACTTCCATGGTCGGGTTGTTATCGACCAAATCAAACAGGGTAGGGAAGCTATTGCACAAGCTTACGCAGCGGCGGCAGCCATGACAAATATCGAAGATGCGCTCAAGTTCGTGATTCAAGCTATCTTCGTTGTAAAAATCAGGATTTTGCCAATCTAACGCATGGCGGGTAGGTGCTTCCAGATTGCCTTCGCTGCTCATTTTTTACCTTAATATTTTAGTAAACGCATATTAAAGCGGGCTAGATTTTGACTAGCCCGCTTGTTATGTACTTACAGATAATTAGTCTACAAGTTCTGCTAAAGCTTTTGCGTAACGGTTTGCATGGCTGCGCTCTGCTTTGGCCAAAGTTTCAAACCAGTCAGCAATTTCGTCAAAACCTTCATTGCGCGCGGTTTTAGCCATGCCAGGGTACATGTCAGTGTATTCATGCGTTTCACCCGCTACTGCAGATTCCAAGTTTAGGCGCGTAGAGCCAATAGGCAAACCAGTTGCAGGGTCGCCAGAAATTTCTAAAAACTCTAAGTGACCGTGTGCGTGACCAGTTTCGCCTTCGGCAGTCGAGCGGAATAGTGCGGCCACGTCATTTTGACCTTCAATATCGGCTTTGTTTGCGAAGTATAAATAACGCCGGTTTGCTTGCGATTCGCCTGCAAAGGCGTCTTTTAAGCAGGTTTCTGTTTTGGATCCTTTAAGTTGCATGTTGATCTCCTTTGGTTGATGTTTGTGATGCGCAGGTAATTTTGATGCCCGAACATGAGACAAATTTTACGCTGATTAGTGCGAGCGTCCAGTTGATTATTTTAATAACTTTAATAAGTAAAACTAATTGAAATATAATCTATGATAGCTTTTATTGTACATTAATTTTTTACGAAAATAATGAATCATTTTAATTCGTAAAAACCCTATTTTATGGCTTAAATATGCGTGTTTTACGAGGTTAAACATGTTAAAATTTATGGGTTAAAAACAAGTAAAAAAGCACCTTCAAAAAGCTGCTGTTTTAATACCAAATCACTGCTAAAAATTACTACTAAAAAGCCAATACGGAAAAGTTAATGGATCAATTCGCAAAAGAAACCCTGCCAATCAGTTTGGAAGATGAAATGCGTCGCTCGTACCTTGATTACGCCATGAGCGTGATTGTGGGCCGCGCCTTGCCAGACGTGCGTGATGGCTTGAAACCGGTGCATCGCCGTGTTCTATTTGCCATGCATGAGCTAAGCAATGACTACAATAAACCGTATAAAAAATCAGCACGTATCGTCGGCGATGTGATTGGTAAATACCATCCGCATGGCGATACCGCGGTGTACGACACCATCGTGCGGATGGCGCAGGATTTTAGCTTGCGATATATGTTGGTGGATGGTCAAGGTAACTTCGGTTCGGTAGACGGCGATAACGCTGCGGCAATGCGATACACCGAAATCCGCATGGCGAAAATCGCCCATGAATTATTGGCTGATATCGACAAAGAAACAGTAGATTTTGGCCCTAACTATGACGGCAGCGAGCATGAGCCGCTTATTATGCCGGCGCGCATTCCTAACTTGCTGATTAATGGCAGCTCTGGCATTGCGGTAGGCATGGCGACGAATATTCCGCCACATAATCTTAATGAAGTATTAGACGCGTGTTTTGCGCTACTTAAAGACCCTGAAATGGGCATTGAGGAGCTGATTGAACTCGTCCCAGCGCCAGACTTTCCAACCGCTGGCATTATTTATGGCACGGTAGGTGTAAAAGAAGGCTATCGCACAGGCCGTGGTCGCGTGGTTATGCGCGGTCGCACCCACTTTGAGGATATGGATAAAGCAGGTGGTCGTCAGGCTTTGATTGTTGACGAGTTGCCGTACCAAGTGAACAAGAAAACCTTCGTCGAAAAAATCGCCGAGCTGGTCAACGAGAAAAAAATCGAAGGCATTTCTGATTTACGCGATGAATCCGATAAAGCGGGAATGCGTGTGGTAATTGAGCTTAAGCGCGGCGAAATCGGCGAAGTGATTTTAAATAACCTGTACAAACAAACACAGCTGCAAGATACCTTTGGCATGAATATGGTCGCCTTACTGGACGGTCAGCCGCGCTTGTTGAACTTGAAACAAATGTTAGAGGCGTTTTTACGCCATCGCCGCGAAGTCATTACGCGTCGTACCGTATTCGAGCTGAAAAAAGCCCGTGCCAGAGGCCATGTATTAGAAGGCTTGGCAGTGGCTTTGGCTAATGTTGACGAAATGATTGCTATTATCAAAGCCGCACCAACGCCGCCAGAAGCCAAAGTGGATTTGATGGCCAAAACTTGGCATTCGACTGTGGTAGAAGAAATGCTGAAACGCGCCGCGATGGAGGCATCGCGCCCGGAAGGTTTAAGTGTTGATTTTGGCTTGACGCCAAAAGGTTACCGATTAAGCGACGTGCAAGCGCAAGAAATTTTGCAAATGCGTCTGCAACGCTTGACTGGCCTAGAGCAAGACAAAATTGTCAGCGAGTACAAAGAGGTGATGGACGAAATTGCAGATTTGTTGGATATTTTGGCAAATTCATCTCGTGTAACGACGATTATTACGGATGAATTGACTGAAATCCGCAAACAATTTGGGGATAAGCGCCGCAGTGAAATTATCGCAAATGCGCAAGATTTAAACTTAGAAGATTTAATTACGCCGCAAGATGTAGTGGTCACGCTGTCGCACACGGGTTATGTGAAATCCCAACCGTTGGACGAATATCGTGCCCAACGGCGTGGTGGCCGTGGTAAAACCGCTGCACCAACCAAAGAAGATGACTTTATCGACAAAATGTTTGTGGCGAATACGCATGATTACATCTTGTGTTTCTCAAGCCGTGGTCGTGTGTATTGGTTGAAAGTATACGAAGTGCCACAAGGCAGTAGAATAGGGCGCGGCAAGCCGATTGTGAATTTATTCCCGCTTGAAGAAGGCGAGAAAATCAACGCGATTCTTGCAGTAAAAGAGTTTGACGAAAATCACTTTATTTTTATGGCGACTTCACAGGGCACGGTGAAGAAAACCGCCTTGAGCGAATTCGCTAATCCGCGTAAATCTGGCATTATCGCGATTAATCTAGATGACGACGATTACTTAATTGGCGCAGAAGTTACCAATGGCAACAACGATATTGTGTTGGTTTCTAACGGCGGTAAAGCAGTGTGGTTTACCGAAGGCGATGTGCGACCGATGGGACGCGCCACCCGTGGTGTGCGTGGGATGAAATTAGCGGCGAAACAACAAGTGCTTTCATTGTTAATTGCTGAAAGTGATCAACAAACTGTGTTGGTGGCGACTGAAAATGGCTATGGCAAACGCACAGTATTGGCCGATTTCCGTCACTCTGGTCGCGGTACGCAAGGTGTGAAAGCGATTGCGATCAGTGAGCGCAACGGCTTGGTAGTGGCGGCAAAATTAGTCAATGAAGAAGATGAGATTATGCTGATCACCACTGGTGGCGTGTTGATTCGCACGCGCGTGAAAGAGATTCGCGAGCTAGGTCGCGCTACACAAGGCGTGACGCTGATCAATCTTGGCGAAGGCGAAAAACTCTCAGGTTTAGAGAAAATCGTTGAAACTGAAGATGACGAAGTCGCAGAATAATTTTTTAATAATTTATTTTAAGGAAAAGTAAGCAATGACACAGATTTACAATTTTGCCGCTGGTCCAGCAGTGTTGCCACATGCGGTGTTACAACAGGTACAAGCTGAACTACTCGATTGGCACGGTTCTGGTATGTCTGTGATGGAAATGAGCCATCGCGGCAAAGAGTTTATGGGTATTGCGGCCGAGGCTGAAGCGGACTTACGAGAGTTAATGGCCATTCCTGCAAATTATAAAGTGTTGTTTTTACAAGGCGGAGGATCTGCGCAATTTGCCATGGTTCCAATGAATTTATTACGCGGCAAAAAAACAGCTGATTACTTAAACACTGGCGAGTGGTCTAAAAAAGCCATTGCTGAAGCTAAAAAGTTTTGTGAAGTGAACGTGGTCGCAACTTCGGCCGACAAAAACTTCAGTTATGCGCCTACACAAGATCAGTGGAAACTCAATGCGGATGCGGCTTACGTGCATTATTGCTCAAACGAAACCATTGGTGGTGTAGAGATGTTCTGGACACCTAATGTTGGCGCAGTGCCACTGGTGGCAGATATGTCATCACACATTTTGTCTCGTCCAGTGGATGTTGCTAAACATGCTGTGATTTACGCAGGTGCGCAAAAAAATATCGGACCAGCGGGCTTGGCTATTGTTATCGTGCGAGACGATCTAATTGGTGAAACCGTCGCTGGCACGCCAAGCATGTACGACTACAAGACTCATGCGGATAATGAATCAATGTACAACACACCACCAACGTTTGCGATTTACGTGGCAGGTTTGGTGTTTAAATGGCTGAAAGCCAATGGTGGCTTAGCGGCGATGGAAAAAACCAATATTATCAAAGCCAATATGTTGTACGATTATTTAGATAGCACGAGCTTCTTTAATTGCCCAACCGCCAAAGAAAATCGTTCACGCATGAACATTCCTTTTACGCTTAAAGACGAGGCCTTGGATGAAGCTTTTCTAAAAGGCGCTAAAGACAAAGGTTTGTTGCAATTAAAAGGTCATCGCTCTGTAGGCGGCATGCGTGCTTCTATCTACAATGCCATGCCAACTGAAGGTGTGCGCGTCTTGGTGGAATATATGAAGGATTTTGAAAAAAATAATAGTTAGTAGACCTCATAATTTGTTAAATTAAACTAGCCTAAAAAAGTGTCTATTATAAATGGCTTGAAAAGGGGGGGGATTGGTTTGAGTAAACATCAAGTACTTGTACTTAATAAAATTGCGTCGTTAGGTACCAAACGCTTTCCAACTGAAACTTATGAAGTTGGCAGTGAAATTACCAAACCTGACGCTATTTTAGTGCGCTCTGCCAAGATGCATGATATGGAAATCCCCGCTAGCGTGCAGGCTATAGGCCGCGCTGGTGCTGGCACTAATAATATCCCGATTGCGGATATGAGTAAACGCGGTGTAGTGGTGTTTAACACGCCAGGCGCCAATGCCAATGCGGTTAAAGAGCTGGTGCTTGCGGGAATGTTAATGGCGGCACGCAATATCGGCCCAGCGATGAAATTTGTGGCTGATTTAGAAGGTGATGACGCGAAGTTATCTGTGGTGGTTGAAGATGGCAAAAAACACTTTGTCGGCATTGAAATTCCAGGTAGAACTTTAGGCATTTTAGGCCTTGGTGCAGTAGGTGGCATGGTGGCGGATACGGCGCTTAAATTAGGCATGAAAGTGCTTGGATACGACCCGGAAATCACTGTGGATGCGGCTTGGCGACTATCTTCAGAAGTCAAGCGTGTGCTTAGTGTGGATGATTTGTTCAAACACAGCGATTTTATTACATTGCATGTGCCGCTAATCGACGCGACGCGTCACTTGGTGAATGCTGAACGTATCGAAATGATGAAACATGGCGCAGTGCTGATTAACTTTGCGCGCGAAGGCGTCATTGATGAGCAAGCAGTGCTAGATGGGCTTGATAGCAAAAAGTTGCGTGCTTATGTGTGCGATTTCCCTACCGCGCGCATGAAATCGCATCCAAATGTAGTCGCTTTGCCGCATTTAGGCGCCTCTACGCAAGAAGCAGAAGATAACTGTGCGATGATGGTGGTGGATCAAGTGCGTGAATTTTTGGATAACGGCAACATTACTAACTCGGTGAATTTTCCAAGTGTGCACATGCTGCGGGAAGCCCCACACCGCGTGGCTGTAGCCAGTGCCAATATCCCCAATATGGTGGGGCAGATTTCTACCGCCATGGCCGATGCAGGCATTAATATTCACAATATGGTGAACAAATCACGCGGTGATATTGCCTATACCATGCTGGATTTAGATAGTCCGGCAGCAGAGTCTTCACTTGCCAAGATTCGCGCGATTGGAGGCGTGATGACGGTGCGTGTGTTGCCACAACGGCAAGATTAATCTTAAGTTAAGTAAAAAGTTAAGTAAAACTGAAAAAATGAGCGACGAGTTAAAAAAATTTCGTGATGAAATCGATGCCATTGATGAGCATCTGCTTAAGCTCGTCAATGCGCGGGCTAAGCTTGCGCGCCAAATAGGCAGCTTAAAAGAAGATGGTGTGATTTATCGTCCTGAGCGCGAAGCGCAAGTATTGCGTCGATTACAAGAACATAACGCAGGGCCGCTATCCAATGAGGCTGTCAGCCATATTTTTCGCGGGGTCATGTCAAATTGTCGCGCGCTCGAAAAAGAACTTTCCATCGCGTTTTTAGGACCGCTTGGCACTTATAGCGAGGAAGCGGCGCTTAAGCAATTTGGTCAAGGTCGCGAAGCCATTGTTTGTGGCACCATCGATGAAGTTTTTCGCACTGTTGAAGCGGGATTGGCAGATTATGGTGTGGTGCCGGTAGAGAATTCAACTGAAGGTGCGATTGGGCTTACGTTAGATTTGTTGCTAAGTACCTCATTAAAAGTCTGTGGTGAAATTACATTGCCGATTCATCATTGTTTGCTTTCAAAGCAAACCGACATTGCTAAAATTTCGCACGTATTTTCGCATAGCCAGTCACTTTCGCAATGCCATGAATGGTTGAACAAGAACTTGCCGCGCGCAACGCGTGAGGCGGTGACGAGCAATGCCTACGCGGCACAGATGATTCACGATTTGGTTTCGAGCGATGGCACATTTGCTGCGGCAATCGCCAGCAAGCGCGCTGCCGAGCTGTTTAATTTGAATATTCTGGCGGAAAATATCGAAGATGATGCTAAAAACACGACACGCTTTTTGGTGTTGGGTAGCCATGATGTGGCGCCTTCAGGCAGCGATAAAACTTCCATTGTGATGACCTCTCAAAACAAGCCTGGCGCCATGGTGGACCTGTTAGAGCCGCTGGCAAGACATGGCGTAAGCATGACAAAGTTTGAATCAAGACCCTCCAAGCAAGGTCTTTGGGATTACGTGTTTTTTGTGGATATCGAAGGCCACCATTCTGATGCAAAAGTAACTACTGCGCTTGCTGAATGTATAATGCGTGCCTCTATGCTCAAAGTGTTGGGCTCTTACCCAGCGGCTATTATTTAGTTTTTTGTATGTCCTTACCTGACACCGATTTAAATAAGTTGGCCCCCGATTACATTCGCGCAATTGCGCCGTATCAAGGCGGCAAGCCGATTTCTGAACTTGCCCGCGAAATTGGTTTGAACGAGGCGGATATTGTTAAACTCGCTTCTAATGAAAACCCGCTTGGCATCAGCCCCAAAGCACAAATGGCGATAGACGAAGCCTTACACGACATTGCGCGCTACCCAGACGGCAATAGCTTTGTTTTGCGTGAAGCGGTTGCCAAGAAATTTAGCGTAAAAAACAACCAAATAGTGTTCGGTAATGGTTCGAATGATATTTTAGAGTTGGCCGCGCGCGCGTTTTTAACACTAAAAAGTGAAGCGATTTATTCACAGCATGCATTTGCAGTTTATCCATTGGTGACGCAAGCGGTGGGGGCCATAGGTGTGGTTGTTCCAGCTAAAAATTATGCGCACGATTTAGATGGTTTTTTAAAAGCGATTACACCTAAAACCAAGCTGATTTTTATTGCAAATCCGAATAATCCAACGGGCACACTCATCAAAAAGGATGCCCTGCGAGCCTTTATCCATGAGGTGCCTGACAATATATTAATTGTGTTGGATGAAGCGTATGACGAATATTTATCAACCGTGCATAAGTCTGAGGCGATTGCTTGGTTGAATGAGTTCAACAATCTGATTATTTCGCGCACTTTTTCTAAAGCTTATGGTCTAGCTGGCTTGCGTATTGGCTTTGGCTTAATGCACGTAGATGTGGCCGACATGCTCAACCGTGTGCGCCAGCCTTTTAATGTGAATAGTATTGCGCAGGCAGCAGCGGTAGCGAGCTTGGCCGATGATGATTTTGTGGCGCGTAGTTATGCTCTCAATCAAGCGGGGATGGCACAATTGACGCAAGGTTTTAATAAACTTGGC
>JANYCB010000072.1 GCA_025360485.1 Methylotenera sp.
CCAAGATAAGCGACGGGTGTGCCGCTGGACTCAAGCGCTTTGAGCTGGGCGCTGATGGGTCGCATGTCGTAAGCGTCACCCGCAGTATGCAGTAACACATACATGCAAATAGTCACCAAGGCGATGGAGATAAAAGAAAGCTGTGAAATGGTGCTTGAAACAGTTTTTTTCGGCAAAAAATAAATGATGAAAGCGGTTGCGATTGTAAAACCACCAAGCCAAAGTGGAATGCGTTGGATCCATGAAGTTAAGCTAGGATGCGCTTGTTGGTATAGCGGGAAAGCCAACAAAATAGCGCCAAGTAAGAAAGTGACAATGGCGATGGGAAGCACAGCGATGCGAGTATTAGTATTGTCGCCCACATGACTAAAGCGTGCAATTAATAGTGCAAATGCAGGAAAAATTGGCAAAATATAATGAATTTGTTTGCCACTGATAAACGAAAAAGCGATAAACACGGGTAACGCCCACGCGACGCAAAATCGGACACCAACCTCAGACGTTTTGTTATTCTTTACACCACGCCAAAAGCGCCCCCACAGCAACCAAGGGAACAGCAACAAGGGCAGAATGGGTAGATACCACCAGAATGGGCGATTATGCGCAAACGAATCTACCATGCGATCGGCAGTTTGCCCCCAAAAAATGGCTCGTTGATATTCGGTGCCGCCATGAACACCTGCTGGAATTGCCCAAATTAAGGCGATGGTTGCACCACCTAGTACTGCAAAAAACAAAGGCAAATACCAGTTTTTAGCTTGGAGTTTTTTATTTAAATGCTGATCAATATTCCACCACGAAGCCAACAAGGCGACAGGTAGAAGTTGTAATAATATCGTCGGCCCTTTTGCCAATAAACCGCCGCCGATAGCAAGTGTAAACAGCAGCCAGCCTTTTTTTGTACCATCCTGCAAGGCAATGAGCAATCCCCAAATGCCGAGTGCCGTAAAAAATGCAATCATCATATCGAACATCAATGCGGTAGAGTAGAGTACCCAAAGGCCGCTACCAATAAGGATAAGCGAGGCATTGTCTTTAATAGTGATAAGTTCTGGCCACAATCTGCCTGCAATTTTGCGCGTTACAAATATGCTTGCTAGTGCGAATAATGATGGTACTAAGCGTGGCCACCAATCATTTACGCCAAAAATTTTCCAGCCGAGATTAATCAGCCAAAATAGCAGGGGGGGTTTGTGGCTATAAGCGATATCGTTGAGATACGGTACCCAATAATCCCCATTGAGCCACATATTCCAAGCCACAGTCACGTAGCGTGTCTCGTCAATGGGTAGGTATGAGCGGCCATTAAGGCCGAGTAGCACCAAAAAGAGCCATAACAGCAGAATCTGAAAATGGATTTTTTTTAGTGTCACTCTTAAGTCAGATTAAGTTAAGTTTTTAAATTAGCGCAGCAAAAATATTGTCGCGAATTGCATTCATCTCGCCTAAACCATTCACTTTTACGTGCTTTGGCGCGCCTGCTAAGCCGCTCTTAGCCCAAGTTGCATAGTAATCCACTAAAGGTTTTGTTTGCGAGTGATACACATCAAGACGTTTTTTTACCGTTTCTTCTTTGTCGTCTTCACGTTGTACTAAATCTTCACCGGTTACATCATCTTTGCCAGCCACTTTTGGCGGATTAAATTTAACGTGATAGGTGCGGCCGCTTGCTGGGTGGCTACGGCGGCCACTCATACGTTCAACAATCGCGCTATCAGGCACATCAATTTCCACCACGTAATCAATGCCAACTCCCGCATTTTTCATCGCATCGGCTTGCGGTAGGGTGCGGGGAAAGCCATCAAACAAAAAGCCACTTGCGCAATCGGCTTCTTTAATGCGTTCGCTCACCAAGCCGATAATCACCGCATCTGGCACCAAGCCGCCGCTATCCATGTGACCTTTGGCTTCTAGTCCAAGTGGCGTGCCCGCTTTAACAGCAGCGCGTAACATATCACCAGTAGAAATTTGTGGGATGTTAAATTGTTCTTTAATAAATGTGGCTTGTGTGCCTTTGCCAGCACCAGGTGCCCCCAATAAAATTATTCTCATAAAAGCTCCTTAACTAACCGCTAATTATATCAGGGGAACAGTTTTGATTAACTATGATTTCAACACGATGACTAGATAAATGTTTAAGTTAATTTGACATGGCTCTATTTTTATATAATTTGAGCTATTAAATAAGTCTGCAAATACTAAATCAATCGTTGACCAAAAGCCCACTTTCCAGCATAATCGCGGTTCCCAAAAAATGGGGCGTTAGCTCAGCTGGTAGAGCAGCGGACTTTTAATCCGTTTGTCGTGGGTTCGATCCCCGCACGCCCTACCAATACCAGCGCGGCTTAACGGAAGTTAAGCCGCGCTATTTATTTCCGCAAATACCTTACTTTTCCGCAAATAGACTTTTTTAGGTGATTTAGACTATTTGGTGGGGCTTACTTTTTGCCCGCGACGTT
>JANYCB010000079.1 GCA_025360485.1 Methylotenera sp.
CCACGCAAGCTGGAGCGACCTTCTGACCACACACCTGTGGTGTTAACGTTAACTAATTAACCCTTAATTTTAATCCCAAGCTGCTTCAGTTTTCGATATAAATGCGTTCGCTCTAAGCCTGAAATTTCGGCCAGTTTACTCATGTTGTTGCTAATCACAGACATGTGATGTTGAAAATAAAATCGCTCAAAATCATCGCGCGCTTCGCGTAAGGGCAGCGCCAAATCGATGGGTAAGGATTGCATTTTTAACTCTGGCGTTTCAGAGCTGGAGGTAAATTGCTCAAGCACTCGATTGACATCGCTCAGCGTGATTTTTTCTTCTAAACTACTTAGCATTAAATTTTGCACAACAGCCTCTAACTCGGCCAAATCGCCTGGCCAATCAGCATTTCTTAACGCATTTAGCGCAGCAATATCAAAGATTTTATAAGGTACGCCAGAAGTTTCTACTAGCAAATTAGCCATTGCCGTGGCTAGATCTGGAATGTCTTCACGATGATCATTGAGTGCAGGCACCTTGAGCGTGCTAACAGAAAGCGCTTGCAATAAAGCATTATCAAACTGATCGTTCTCAGCCAGTTGCGGCAAACTTAAGTAGCTGGCGCACACGATGCGCACTTGATATTTTTCGGCTTTCGCCAGCAACAATTGCAAACCTTTTTGCTCGGTTTTATTGAGTGCGGAAACCTCATCAATAAACACGATACCTTCGCGCGCGTGTTCCAATATTTCCAGCGGCGCGCTGGCTAATTTTGCATATTCGTTCAAACCCAACCAAGGCGTATCAGCAGTATGTAAAAAACGCGCGCATAACTCGACACTGCCACCTTTTTTGCCTATAAGTAGTAACGCATTTTTGGTACGTGAAATTTGCTCTAGGCGTTGTTTTAACTCATTAATTACTAAACTTTTGCCAAAGCTGGCTAAATTCATTTCGGTTCTAGGTAAATTTTCTGAGTGCTTTAGCGCTGCAGTCACCGTTTTAAGGAGTTTTTGTAAAGCGATTGGCTTTTCTAAAAAATCAAATGCGCCAATGCGAGTGGCCTCAACCGCGGTATCAATCGTTCCGTGGCCAGACATCATCACCACAGGCATGGTCAACAACCCTGCGTTACCCCATTCCTTTAGTAAGCTAATGCCATCACAATCTGGCATCCAAATATCCAACAGCACCATATCTGGACGTTGTTTTAAGCGCGCATCGCGCGCGGCTTGTGCGTTCTCGGCAAGACTTACTTGATGTCCCTCATCTAACAAAATATCGCTCAATAATTCACGAATACCAATTTCATCGTCCACTACTAATATATGCCGTGATGCCATGTCTATACTTCCCTTGCTGTTTTCTGTTTGCTGCTAACTACTGACTTTTGCGTTGCTGGTTTCTTGGTGCTAACTTTTATTACTTGCTCATTTGTTACAATTTCCGAATTACGATTACCCTCGATTGGCTTTTCTGTCGGCTTTTCGAGCGGTAATGCAATAGTAATACAGGCGCCGCCTGTTAGGTTGTTTTCTATTTTTATTTGGCCAAAATGTTCTTCAATCATTTTTTTAACAATTGCCAAACCAAGGCCGGTGCCGTGCACTTTAGTTGTTACATATGGCTCAAACGCATGGCTTAGTAAATCGACTGGGAAGCCTTGCCCGTTATCCTTTACAGTGAGCTTTATAGCGGCCTCGTCAAACGTGGTCTGTACCACAATTTCTGGGTTCTCAACTAGTTTAAGTGCGTCTTGTGCATTTTGCATTAAATTGTGCAGCACCTGCCGCAGCATGGTCGCATCGCCTTTCATGTCTGGCATGTTAGGCATTAGGTGATAGGTAATTTTAGCTTGCGGACTATCCTCACCCGCATTTTCATAAAGCGCAGACACGTCTTTAATTAATTTGTTAATATTTAGTTTAGTTAAATTGGCCGAAGGCGCGCGCGCGTACTCGCTAAATTCGTTTACCATACTTTTCATCGCACTTACTTGGTTAACAATTGTGTCCGTCGCCCGTTGCAATACATTGGCATCATCCACATTAAGCTTACTACTCAACTTATGTTGCAAGCGCTCGGCAGAAAGCTGAATCGGCGTAAGCGGATTTTTAATTTCATGCGCGAGTCGTCGCGCAACCTCGCCCCAAGCCGCATCACGCTGGGCTTGCACCATGGTGGTTACATCATCAAACACCACCACAAAGCCGTTATCTGCAGAGCTTTTATCTCTATTGATGGGCAAACGTGTTGCGCGAACAAGTAATAATTGTTTGCCTTGCGGCCGCACAATTTCAATCTGTCGCGTTAGCTCGGATTTCTCTAAATCCTTCGATTTAGTCAACTCAAAATGCGTTTGCACAAGGCTGACAAATTCCGCCAAAAATCGTTGGTTTTCTGCAATTTTAACAAAAGATTGATTTTCATAAGGTGTAAGACTTATACCTAAAATATTGCTAGCAGCTACGTTGTAGGTACGCAACTCGGATTTTTCATTAATCGCCAACACACCCGATGATAAATGGGCCAAAATAGTTTCTAAATAGCCTCGTGCAGCCTCAACTCTTGCGCGGTTGCGCTCCGCAGCCCTTGTAGCATCGTCTAGCTGGCGCGTCATACTGTTAAATGATTTCACTAATATGCCCAATTCATCTTTGCCGTGCTCAGGTAGCATAGTGCTGTAATCACCGCTGGCAATGGCGCGCGTACCTTCAGCTAACACGGTGAGTGGCTGAGTTAATCTACGACTAAGCACAAACGCAATCGCCAACGCGGACAACATGGCAAGCATCAGCACCAATGTTAACGTGAGTGCAAAAATATCTTTAATGGATTTACGACTATACGAAAGCTCTTGATAATCGCGATATACGTCTTGCACTGCCTCTGCCGTGTTAGATAGCGACTTTGGCACTGGCTGCAGCAATTGCAAAATGCGCGTTTCACCGGCAATTTCTTGCACGTTCACAGGTGCTAACACCCGCAAATACAAACCTTTATTAGGTATCGGTTCAATTTTTCCATACACGCGATTTTGCGCTTGGCGCAATTGCGGAATACTGGGTAATTCTGGCAAAAAACTGTTCGGATCACTACTCGACACCGAAATAATTCGACCCTGCAGCGTCAACAATGTGGCGTCTTGCACGCCAGATTTCTCGCGCAAATCGTTTAACATGCCATAGTGACTACGCGTTGGCTGAAAAGCCAAGCTGGTAGCCATATTTTCAGCTTTTTCTTCAACATCTGCCAACATAATATCCAAAGCACGTTGTCCTAAACTTAGGCCGCCATCCAATGCAGATTCTACTTTTACGTTAAACCAAGATTCAATCGAACGCGTTAAAAAATTCACCGAAACCAAATACACAATCAAACCAGGAATAATCGCCATGAGTGCAAAAGTACCCAATAAGCGCAGCGTGAGCCGACTGCCCATGACCCCACTTTTGATTTTTTTGGCCAAATGCCATAATTGAACGCCAATGAGGATAATCAGCGTGCCAGCGACAGCAATATTGAGGTACAGCAAAATTTTATAATAATCGCCAGAAATGGCTGTATTGGCGCTTGCCAGCGAAAGCAGGTACAACAAAACCACGCCTATCGCCACACTTACAAATAAAACATATCTCATTGCATATCCATTGACAGCATCATGGTTTAAGCTCTTTGCTAGCTGGCTCTTTGCTATTTAATTCCTTTAAAGCCCACTCAAATTTTTCTGAGCTTAAATTCCATTTTTCTGAGCTGATAGTATCCACTTGAATCGCTTTTGGCAGTTTGCTTTGGTCAAGTCGAAACAATAATGCCGCTTTGTAATTGCCGCCCTTTTCCACCTGAGCCTTATCTAACACTTTCCAGTCTTTAATTTGAGTCAACTCTTGTCTGGCCTCACTCAAAGTTTCAAATGATTTTTGATGTGCGCCACGGTTCACCAAATATAGCCGACTAAGTGCATGATAACTTAAAGTCACACTGCGGGATGTAGTGACTATTTCATCGTCGAACCAATATTTACGCGGACTAACAATTTGAAATTCGATTAAAAAATTAAGCGGCACGCCTTTATTTATCGCCTCCTCAATCTCATCATCAAAACTAAGTTCTACATCGGCATTTAGATTGTAATACTCGTCTTGCGGCTGCAACTCTGCGTGCTTAATTTGAATATTACTATCCGCTGCAAACGCAAACGTCGCAAAGCCAAGCATCAACAAAAAACTAAGCTTTTTGCAGTAGCGCGTAAAAAAGGCCATCGTGCTGGTTGGTAGGTATAAGTTGGCCATCTATCAGTTGAATATTTCTATCTATCTCTTTAGTCAATAAAAGCGGCAATTGAGTTGCATCACTATTTTTTTGCAAAAAATGATCAATTTGCTGTTGATTTTCCTCATTAAAAATCGAGCAAGTCACATAAAGTAATTTACCGCCTTTTGCCAATAATTGCCACATTTGTTGCAAAATTGCCGATTGTTGTTGCGTAAATGTTGCAATATCACCCTCGCGCCGCAACCATTTTATATCTACATGCCTGCGTACAATGCCAGAAGCGCTACATGGCACATCCGCCAAAATGCGCTCAAACGTTTTATCTGACTTCCAAATTGCAGCGTCTCCCAGCTGCAAACTAGCCGTTAAGTTAAGGCGCTTTAAGTTACTTTCTACGTGATTTAAGCGGCTAGCATCGTTATCCAGCGCGGTTAAATCTACATTTTCTAATTCTAAAATATGCCCCGTTTTTCCACCTGGCGCAGCACAGGCATCCAACACTTTCATATTAGGCTGCAAGCCCTTAGAATTTAAATCTAGCAAATGCGCAGCCAATTGTGCGCCGTAATCCTGCACCGATACCACGCCCTCGGCAAAGCCCGGAATTTGCTCAACAGAAATGGGTTTTGTGAGCATTACCGCCTGCATACCAAGTTGTGTTGCCTCTATATCTTGGCGTGCTAATAATTGGCAATACTCTTGTGCGTTGGATTTTTTAATATTCACACGCAAAGTCATGGGCGGATGCATGTTACCCACATTTAATATGCTCTGCCAAGCACTTGGATATTGGTTCTTGAGCTTATTAATCCACCATTGTGGATAAGAGTAAAGTGCAACTTCATTTATTTTTATTCGCTCAGCTAGCGCCACTTTTTGACGTAAAAAATTACGCAAAACGCCATTAACCAAGCCTTTTGCCCATTTTGGTTTAGCATCGCCAGCCGCTTTAACCGCTTGATTCACCACGGTAAAATCATCGGCTTTATCATGCAACAATTGATAAATCGCCACCAGCAAAAGGGCTGTAATGTGTTCGTTACTCAAGGGGTTTTCTAGCAATTTTACTAAGTAAGCGTTCACTTCACCATAAAAGCGCAATGTGCCATAACTTAAATCGGCCGCCGCTCCGCGCTGCTGCTGCGTTGCGTTTGGGTAACTTTTTAGTGCCTCAGGCAAGGCCAGCGTGAGATTGCGACCTGCCAATACGTTGGATACAGCAATTGCGGCGATTTGTTGAGAAATATACAAAATAGGCTTCTAATTTGAAAACGCCCATTTTACCTGTCATTCCCGCGTAGGCGGGAATCCATTTTAAATCGAAACAAAAAGCCACTGGATTCCGTGGTTCGTGGCTTTGCCACTCCTGTCGGAATGACGGGATTTGGGAGATTTGTTAATTAAACAAACGATGACGGCATTGACATGGTTTTGACTTTAACTCCCCTGCTGCCGCGCCGAGCAGCACAGAAAAGTTGGGAGTTTTCAGCGAGGACTGTCTGAGCGAAGCGAGTTCCGCAGCTGCCCGACTTTTTGAAGCAGCGCAGGAAATAAGCGGTAGGGGGTAGCCTTTTCTTTCCCCTATTTCTTTTGGCTAAGCAAAAGAAATAGGGTCGCAAGTCGCGCGAAAGCGACTACTTACATGCGACGCAAGGTTTCCCAAGTTATTACACTGTACTCGGTTTCCACAGTGAAACCTTATACCCGTTGAATGTACGATATGCGATGTAGATTGACTTGAAACAATTTATATCGTTAACTTGAATTTCATCCCATGCGCGACGGATAAATCTTAATGTATCCTTTCCGAATAATGGATATTGGATTGACACGATGAGATAACCTTGTCCATATTTTTTTCGGGATGGCTCGTAGGATAATTTTTCAAGCTTTTTTTTAACTGCCTCTACAAACTGCTCGGCAAATTGTGCATCAGGGCCGATGAATAAGCCTTCTCTACTTGGCTTGTGTATTTCACCCTGAGTCGCGTAAGAGTTAATATCCATCGCAAACTCTTTGCTCATGTAGGCGGTTGTAACTTCCACCCATCGAGTTGACCTTTTGGATTGAATGATTGCTTCAGGAGGGTTCGGCTCAGCAACAACCTTAAAGTCTGTATGATACCAACGATTAAAATTATCCAAGAATAGATTAACCGTAAACCTCTCGTGTGCTTCTTGTACATGGCGGCGCGGGTTGGCCATGTATGTCGCCTAAATTAAATTCGCCATCGCCATCAACTTCTCCACCCTCAACTCCGTCTTAGGATGCGTACTAAACAGACTATCAAACGAAACCCCTGAAAGCGGATTAATAATCATCATCTGCCCCGTTTCCGGATGCATCTCCGCCGTTTGGTTAGGAATTTGATGCGCGTAGTTATGAATTTTAGTAAGCGCAGCGGCCAAAGATTTAGGATCTTTACTGATTTCTGCACCACCTCTATCGGCCTCAAACTCTCTAGAACGCGAAATAGCCATTTGGATTAAACCCGCTGCCATTGGCGCTAAAAACATCATGAGCATGCTGACAATGGGGCTGACACTGCGCTCACCATCGCTACCGCGACCGCCGCCGAAAAACATACCGAATTGCGCGATGCTAGAAATTGCGCCCGCGACTGTAGCAGAAATGGTGGAAATTAAAGTATCGCGGTGTTTAACATGCGCAAGCTCGTGCGCCATCACGCCGCGCAATTCACGCTCGCTTAAAATTTGCATAATGCCCACAGTTGCCGCCACAGCAGCGTTTTCTGGGTTGCGACCCGTGGCAAAGGCATTGGGTTGTTGCTCGTTAATCACGTACACTTTTGGCATGGGTAGCTCAGCATTTTGCGAAAGTTCTTTCACCATATTGTAGTAACTGCGAAATTCAGCATTATCTGGCGTAACCTCTTGCGCACCATACATTTTTAGCACGGCTTTATCCGAAAACCAATAGGCATAGACATTCATGCCCGCCGCAAATAAAAGCGCAATCAGCATGCCGCTTTGGCCGCCTAGCGCGCCGCCGACAACACCAAACAGGGCGACAATGGCCGCCATCAAAATAGAAGTTTTTAACCAATTACCGTACATTAGCGTCTCCTAAAAGCTTAAGAAGTGAACTTAAGTAATATGCTGTGAATCGCTTGAAAATTCAAGCGATAAGTTGAATATGCTAGCTAAATGTTTCGCCGACTTTTACATGTTGGCCTTGAATAAACTGTTGAGCCGTTTGGCGTTTTCCACCTGGCATTTGTAGCTCTTTTATCTCCAAAATACCATCGCCAGAAGCCCCATGGATACTGCCTTGCAAGCCATGCCCTAAAGCAATTATTTCACCACATTTGGCATGCGTTTTTTCAACTAAGGCAGTGGCAAACCATATTCTGCAAGTCTCACTACGAAATTGCGCAGTGGCAACAGGAAAAGGATTAAACGCTCGCACTTGACGCGAAATTACGACTGCGCTTTTTTGCCAATCGATTGCTGATTCGGATTTTTCTAATTTATGTGCGTAGGTGACTAAACTTTCATCTTGCGGCTCGCTTAGCAATTTGCCATTTTTGGCCAAATCGTCCATAGCCTGTACCATTAACTCTGCGCCGATTTTACTCAATTTATTGTGCAAGGTTTGCGTGGTATCAGCATCGGTAATCGGCACCACACCTTTGCTCACCATCGCACCCGCATCTAGTGCTGGCACTACTTCCATAATCGTCACGCCCGTTTCCGCATCGCCCGCCAACAGCGACCGATGAATCGGCGCCGCGCCGCGCCAACGCGGCAATAACGAAGCATGAATGTTGTAGCAACCTTTTGTGAACATGTTCAATACTACGGTTGGAATAATCAAGCCGTAAGCAGCGACTATCATCACTTCTGCATTCATTGCCGCAATTTGCGCCTGCAGATGTGCAGGCTTTAAACTTTCTGGCTGAAATACTTTTAAACCGTGCTGCAAAGCTAACACTTTAACTGGGCTAGCTTTAAGCTGCATGCCACGTCCAGCGGGACGATCTGGCTGCGTAAGCACCATCACAATCTCGTGACCTGACTGAATAAGCGCCGCCAGCGCAGGTACGGCGAACTCTGGTGTACCTGCAAAAATGATTTTCAATTTTTACTTTCCACGGCTTAATTTAATCATTTTATTTTTAATGCGGTTACGCTTGAGTGGCGATAAATATTCTACAAACACTTTACCCAATAAATGATCCATTTCATGTTGAATACAAACCGCAAGCAGGCCTTCGGCATCCAATTTGAACTGTTTACCGCTTCTATCGAGCGCCTCCACCAAGATTTTTTCTGCTCGTGTGACCATTTCGTACACGCCTGGCACCGATAAACAACCTTCTTCGTAATCTTGTGTACCACTTTTTACAACAATTTTTGGGTTAATCAATACCAGCAAATCATTCTGCTCTTTGCTGGTGTCAATCACGATTAATTGAATGTGCTGATTTACCTGTGTTGCCGCCAAACCTATGCCTGGCGCGGCATACATGGTTTCAGCCATGTCGTCCACAAATCGCCGAATATCCGCATTAACGTCTTTCACAGGCTTTGCCACTGTATGCAAACGCGGGTCTGGATAATTAAGTATTGTTAAAGTTGCCATAAAGTCACTGTTTTTTAGCAAAAAAGCTTGATTGTTGAATAGATTACATGATAAATTTAATGCTGTTTCGCGGATAATTTCCGTTAATTTGACCGAGGTCAACGCATGAAAAGACACATTATAACGCTGCTTGTGCTTAGTTGCTTAAGCTTCAACGCTACTGCTGACGATATTCAACTACAAAAAAATCATCCTGATCGCTATGTGGTGATAAAAGGCGATACGCTTTGGGGCATTTCTGGCAAATTTTTAAGAGATCCTTGGCTATGGCCAAAAATTTGGAAAATGAACCGTGCGGAAATTAAAAATCCACACTGGATTTACCCTGGCGATGTCATCGTGTTAGATACTAGCAATGGTGCTCCACAGTTAAAATTGCTGCATGAAACGATTACATTAGAACCTGGCGTTCGCGAAGAACCGCTTGATAAAGAAGCCATTTATAGCATTGCGCCGAATGTAATTGGGCCGTTTTTAAGTCAACCATTACTCATTGAAAACGGCAAACTCGACAACGCGCCCCGCATCATTGCTGGACCTGACAATCATGTGATTTTAAGCCCCGGTAGTCGTGTATACGTCAATGACATCAAAGAAGGTGAAGGCTTGCACTGGAGCATTTATCGCCCTGGTGAGCAATTAACAGACCCCGATACTAAAGAAGCGCTAGGCACCGAAGCGATATATTTGGGTGACGCTAATATTAGCCGTTATGGTGCGCCAGCAACGGCTGAAATTGTGCGCGCAAAAGAGGAAATTTTTACTAAAGACCGCTTAGTAGTTGCGCCTGATGAATTCAAGAGCAGTTTTGTGCCACATGCGCCAGATACTCAAATCAATGGTCGTATTATGCGCATCTATGGCGGCGTAGCTGAAGGTGGTCCTAATACAGTGGTTTCTATCAATCGTGGCAAACGAGATGGCTTAGAAGAAGGCCATGTATTGGCAATTAGTCGATATGGTCGGGTAATTAAAGACCCAGAATACAAAGAAGCAAAAGACGCCAAAAAAGAAGATACTTCGTCAAGCCTTGAGCCTGGTCAAGTTAAATTGCCTGATGAGCGCGTTGGCTTGCTGATGATTTTTAGAACCTTTGATAGAGTATCTTACGGCCTGATTATGAGCACAACTGATGCCGTATACACGCTTGATTCTGTACAAACACCTTAATAATGCCGTCTATTGACGATAAACAGCATCTTGAACTTGTACCGAATGATATTGCGCAATGGGTAACGCTTAATGAAACCCCAGGCTTAGGCAACGCTACCCTTTGCCAATTGCTTGCAAAATTTGGATCTCCTGAGGAAATTTTTAGCGCTAGCATTTCTCAGTTACGTGAGTTTGTTGATGATGATATCGCACAAAAAATCCAAAATGGCGTCGATTTAGAGGCGATAAAACCCACACTAGATTGGCTACAAAAAGACAATGCGCATCTAGTTACATTCGCAGATAGTACCTACCCACAAAAATTATTAGAAATTAGCAATCCGCCAGCGGTGCTGTATGCCATTGGCAATCTGCAGTGGCTAAATCACCCAACAATCGCCATGGTAGGCAGCCGTAGCGCCACGCCGCAAGGCGAAAAAAATGCAGAAAATTTCGCTGAGAGCCTATGTAACCACGGTTTGTGTGTAGTTAGCGGAATGGCACTAGGCATTGATGGTGCTGCGCATCGTGGTGCACTTAAAGCCAACGGCGCAACTATTGCCGTTGTAGGTACTGGCTTAGATATTGTTTACCCAGCCAGACATCGAGATTTAGCGCACAAAATCGCCGAACGTGGTTTAATAATTTCAGAATTTCCACTCGGTACACCATCCAAAGCGCAAAATTTTCCACGGCGCAACCGCCTCATTAGCGGTTTGAGTTTAGGCTGCTTAGTAGTTGAAGCCAATATTGATAGCGGCTCACTCATTACCGCGCGATTAAGTGCCGAGCAAGGACGTGAAGTATTCGCGATTCCAGGTTCCATTCATTCACCCGTCACCAAAGGCTGTCATCAACTCATCAAGCAAGGTGCGAAATTAGTCGAAAATGTACAAGATATTTTAGAAGAACTAAAAAATAGCCTGCCTAACATTAGCCCATCTGGGCTAATGGACAATTTAGGGTCAAACCCATCAGAACCCAGTGCAGTGTTGGCTTGCATGGGGTTTGACCCAGTTAATTTTGAATCTTTACGTACACTTTCTGGCTTGACGACCGAGGCACTTTCATCCATGCTTATGGTGCTGGAGCTGGAAAGCAAAATTACAACTTTGGCAGGCGGGCAATACCAGCGCCTTGCTTAAAAGGCCTAGTAAATATAGCAATTCACTTATGAGGAGCGATGATGTTTGAAGTATTAGTGTTTATGTTTGAAAATTATATTGCTCATCATTCTTTACCAGACAATGAAATCATGACACAAGAACTGTCGGCCGCTGGTTTTGAAAAAACAGACATTGTTGGTGCAGTCGATTGGTTTCATGAAATGAAAATCATGTTAACTGAACCACCTGCGATTTATTCGCATAAAAACACGAGCTTGCGCATGTTTACTGACTCCGAGCTTAAAAAAATAAACACTGAAAGTATTAGTTTTGTTATGTTCCTACAGCAAGCTAATGTGATTAATGATGTAGAGCGGGATTTAATTGTTGATCGTGCAATGGCACTTAAACAAGAGCAGATAAGCATTGAAGAAATGCGCTGGATTACGATGATCGCTTTGTGGAATGAAGGCCGCGAGAAAGATTACTTATTTGTGGAAGACGCGCTATTTAACCCACGCGGACTCACACTACACTAGTTATTTTGCTTTTTTAAACCAATATTGTTAATAATATTGGAAATGACCCCTGCTTGATTTAGTGTATAAAAGTGCAAACTTGGCGCCCCCCAATTCAATAAGCGCTGACAAAGTTCGCTCACCACATCCACACCTAGCGCACGTAACGAAGGCATGTCATCGGCATACACCTCCAACCGTAAACGTAACCAGCGCGGGATTTCTGCACCACAAATACCAGAAAAACGTGCTAACTGTGTGTAGTTATAAATCGGCATTACGCCTGGCACAATCGGCACCGTAATACCCTCTTTTTGACAGCTATCAACAAACCTAAAATAGGCATCCGCATTATAAAAATATTGCGTAATCGCTGAGTTGGCGCCTGCTTCTATTTTGCCTTTAAAATTGGCTATATCTTTGGCGGCTGATAATGCCTCTGGGTGAAACTCAGGATATGCAGCTACTTCTATGTGAAACCAATCGCCTGTTTCTTGGCGAATAAATTTCACTAACTCAACCGCATATTTAAAATCGCCCACACTCACTTCTCCTGAAGGCACATCGCCACGTAAGGTCACCAAACGCTTAATACCTTTGGCTCTATAGACTGTCAGTAACTCACGAATCTCTTCTTTGCTGGAAGAAATGCAAGAAATATGCGGTGCGGCTGAGTAGCCTTCTGCTTGAATCTCAAAAACAGTTTCTTTGGTGCGATCCGTCGTTGAACCACCCGCGCCAAAAGTCACAGAGAAAAATTCTGGATTAAATTTGGCAAGCTGTACCCGCGTTTCACGCAAATTGGCAATGCCATCCGCCGTTTTTGGCGGAAAAAATTCAAAACTTAATGGAATGTTTTTACTCACGTTAGTATCTTTTTATTTGTCTTTATCTATTACGATCGCGCTTAAAATCCAAGAAATCACGCTGTAAGCAAATGCACCAATAATACCTGCTTTCAAGGTATCAACTGCAAAACCCTGCAGAAAATGTCCAACGCCCCAAAACAGCACGCCGTTGATGACAAATATAAATAAACCCAGCGTAATGATGGTGACTGGCAAAGTGAATATCACCAAAATCGGTTTAATCAGCATATTCGCTAAGCCAATCACCACGGCTGCTACCAGCGCGATCATCAAGTTAGACACATGAATCCCTGGCACCAAATAAGCTACGCCCAACAATGCCAGCGCATTTAATAACCATCCTGCGAGTAGTTTCATGTGTCTGCTCCCTTATTAGTAACGATAATGCTCAGATTTATATGGTCCAGCCTTGTCTACGCCAATGTAGGCCGCTTGCTGATCTGTTAGCGTACTAAGTTGTGCGTTTAATTTCTTTAATTGTAACACTGCCACTTTTTCATCCAAATGCTTAGGTAAAGTGTACACGCCCACTGGGTACTTAGCTTGCTGTGTAAATAACTCAATCTGCGCAATGGTTTGATTGGCAAAACTTGAGCTCATGACATAGCTAGGATGGCCCGTGCCACAGCCCAAATTCACCAAACGACCTTTTGCTAGCAAGATAATTCTTTTGCCATCTGGGAAGATCACATGGTCCACTTGCGGTTTAATTTCGTCCCACTCGTATTTCTCAAGTGAAGCAACGTCAATCTCATTATCAAAATGGCCGATGTTACACACAATCGCTTGGTCTTTCATTTTCGCCATGTGGTCATGTGTAATTACATGGTAGTTGCCAGTGGCCGTAACAAAAATATCACCATGCTCACAGGCATAATCCATCGTCACTACGCGGTAGCCTTCCATCGCTGCTTGTAAGGCACAAATTGGGTCGATTTCAGTCACCCATACTTGTGCAGAAAGTGCGCGCAATGCTTGCGCAGAGCCCTTGCCCACATCGCCATATCCTGCCACCACAGCCACTTTGCCTGCAATCATCACGTCAGTTGCACGTTTAATGGCATCCACTAAACTCTCGCGACAGCCGTATAAGTTATCGAATTTTGATTTAGTAACAGAGTCGTTCACATTAATCGCAGGGAATGCTAATTTGCCTTCTTTGTGCATTTGATACAAACGATGCACACCCGTGGTGGTTTCTTCTGTTACGCCGATAATTTTAGCCAAACGAACAGAATACCAAGTTGGATCTGTTTTTAATTTGGCTTTGATTGCATCAAACAGACAGATTTCTTCTTCGCTCGTCGGTTTTGCAATGACTGATAAATCTTTTTCAGCGCGTGTCCCTAGATGCAGCAACAAAGTCGCATCGCCGCCGTCATCCAAAATCATATTGGTGTAGCCGCCATCAGCCCACTCAAAAATACGGTGCGTATAATCCCAATACTCAGTGAGTGTTTCGCCTTTAATGGCGAACACTGGCGTGCCACCCGCTGCTATTGCAGCTGCAGCATGGTCTTGCGTAGAATAAATATTGCACGATGCCCAGCGCACATCCGCGCCTAAATCTTTAAGCGTTTCAATCAGCACCGCAGTTTGAATCGTCATGTGCAGGCTGCCAGTAATGCGCGCGCCTTTAAGTGGTTGTACTAATGCGAACTCTTCACGAATCGCCATCAAGCCTGGCATTTCAGTTTCAGCAATGGCAATTTCTTTGCGGCCAAAAGCGGCCAAGCCAATATCGGCAATTACATAATCTTTAGCTGTATTTTTAACATCAGCAGTCACAGTATTCATTTTCAAATTCCTTGAATGTGTGACCGGAGGGAATGGGTAGTTTGAAACTAGAGAAGTAGACTTATCTCACCCGTATCCCGTGCCCGGCACGGTTAATAATGGTGAGCGCCGTTAAAACATTTTCCAAGCCTGGGAGGACGTATTTATATATACAGCTCTCGCAGCGCTCCTTGGAATGGCTGAATTATACACATAATATTATCTTGTGTAAAAACCACTACTACCAAATTTCGAACTGACTCCAAATTTCGTTAATATCATGAACACCCCAAACCACAGGGTCCTCGTGACCAACGATTGAGTCTCTCGCATATGGTTTAGACAAATCTAGCACTTCAACTGAGATGCGCGAATTTGATTTGGTTGAAAAAAACACTTTGAGTACGGGTGTTAATAAAGATTTTGGACTTTGGTCTATCACTACAGCTAGCCGCCCAGATTTAAGCTTGACCATAGAACCTATCGGATAAATCCCTACACTTTTAACAAAAGCCTTGAACACGCTATCATCAAAGTGCTCTGACCATTGTGCCATGCGGTGCAAAGAAACACCTGGCTCCCAGCCATCTTTATAAGGGCGATTAGAAGTAACGGCATCATATACATCGCAAACCGCGCCCATTTTCGCAAATAAGCTAATTTCATCGGCTTTTAGCTTATTGGGGTAGCCCATACCGTTCACTTTTTCGTGGTGATGCAACACGACATCTAGTACGACTTCATCTGTAATATTTGCTTGCACCAACATCGCATGCCCACGCTCGGGATGCAGTTTAACCGTAGTAAATTCTTCATCGGTCAGCGCGCCTGGTTTATTGAGTACTTCTATTGGGATGCCAGCCTTACCAATATCATGTAGCAAGCCAGCCATTCCAGCCTGTTTGGTCTGGGCTTCAGATAAACCCAGCTCATTGGCTAATGCTATCATCAAGGCACACACCGCCACAGAATGCATATAAGTGTAGTCATCTTTATTTTTCAGGCGCACCAAACTTATAAGGGCACCCTCATTCCGAGCAACCGATGATGCAATATCATCCACTAGCTGCAATGCGGCTTCAGCGTTGACGGCTTTGCCCATACGCACTTCATGAAACATCGAGGCGACTGCTTTTTTAGAAGACTTAATTACCCGCTTCGCATTTTCTTGCTCTTCTGCGGCTGAAACACGTGTAGTCTTTACCACAGGCTTAATTTCGGGAGATGGTTCTTCCACAGAAGCTACTTGTTCTAGAGCTTCTTCTTGCACATTCTGTTCAAGAACATCTAAACCTTTGGAAGTATCAATGACAACTTCTTTGATAACACTAACTTGAAGCTTTTTTAAATCCGAAGGATCTTCCAACTTAAAAGCGTTATGCCAAAACGGATGGTCTATCCAAGCGCCCTTCAGCTCTTGGATAAACATACCTAAACGAACTTGCTTTGTAGAAACAACTTTTAACATCTACCATTACCGTATTGTTTGCACAATTCTAGCAATGGCACTGCTAAATCAATTGTTCTAAATAGAGGCTTTTAGTGCTGCTGCTTTATCAATCGCTTCCCAAGTAAACTCTGGCTCATCGCGACCAAAATGGCCATAGGCTGCCGTTTTAGTGTAGATTGGACGCAATAAATCGAGCATTTTTACAATGCCTTTTGGACGTAAGTCGAAATGTTCGCTCACTAATTTTGTTAAGGCTTCGTTCGAAACTTTGCCTGTACCATAGGTTTCGACCATGATAGAAGTAGGACGTGCCACACCAATCGCATAACTGATTTGCACCATACATTTATCGGCTAAGCCTGCAGCCACAATGTTTTTGGCCACATAACGAGCTGCATAGGCCGCGCTACGGTCTACTTTTGAAGGGTCTTTACCAGAGAAAGCACCACCACCGTGTGGGGCTGCGCCGCCATAAGTATCTACAATAATTTTACGGCCAGTTAAACCGCAATCGCCTTGTGGGCCGCCCACTACAAAACGACCAGTAGGATTTACGAGATATTTAATATCGCCTTTGATAAGCTCTTTTGGCAACATCGGCTTGATGATTTCTTCAATCACCGCTTCACGAATATCTTTAAGCTCCATCTCTGGCGCGTGTTGTGTAGAAACCACAACTGTATCGATTGAGTCAGGTTTGCCATCGACATATTTAATCGTCACTTGTGATTTCGCGTCTGGACGCAACCAAGCCAAGCGGCCATCTTTACGCAATGCGGCTTGACGCTCCATGATGCGGTGGCTTAACCAAATAGGCAATGGCATCAATTGTGGGGTTTCATTCACGGCATAACCAAACATTAAACCTTGGTCACCAGCACCTTGATCTAACGGGTCATCATGTGCACCATCTACGCCCTGGGCGATGTCTGGTGACTGTTTGTCATAAGCCACCAAAACCGCACAACCTTTGTAATCAATACCGTATTCGGTATTGTCGTAGCCAATGCGTTTAATCGCATCACGCGCCACTTTAATATAATCCACATTCGCAGTCGTGGTAATTTCACCAGCCAACACAATCAAGCCAGTATTGGCAAGGGTTTCAGCGGCGACGCGCGCGGTTGGGTCTTGCGCTAAAATAGCGTCTAAAATGCTATCGGATACTTGATCTGCGAGTTTGTCTGGATGGCCTTCAGAAACGGATTCTGAAGTAAAAAGATATTGGTTCATTTTGCGCCTTGAAAATAAAATAGTTAAAAAAGTAAAACAATATTCACTAAAGGCTAAAGGAATATTGAAAATCACTTCGAGCCGCGCATTGTACACTTTAAATCAAGCAGTTGGCGCAAATAATAGGTATAAGTTTGCTAGAATAGCGTAACTTCAAAATATTAAATTTATGTTACTTGTCTTTAAATAAATGAATATTCTATTCACCAAAATGCAGGGCGCGGGCAACGATTTTGTGGTCGTTGATAGCTTCACATCGCCTGTTACTTTAACTTCTGTGCAAATCCAAAAAATCGCCAATCGCCAATTTGGCGTGGGTTGCGACCAATTATTAATCGTAGAAAAAGCTTCTACGCCAAATATCGACTTTCGTTATCGAATATTTAATGCTGATGGTGGCGAAGTGGAACAATGTGGCAATGGCGCACGTTGTTTTGTACGCTTTGTGGTGGAAAAAAGTTTAACTCAAAAACGCGAAATCAAAGTAGAAACCGCTTGCGGCCTGATTACGCTGACGCTACGTGAAGACCATCGAGTTACTGTGAACATGGGCGCACCCATATTTGAGCCTGCAAAAATTCCATTTATTGCTGACAAAAGGCAAAAAACATATGCTCTGCAAGTCAATAACCATGCGGGTGCTGACGTTGTTATAAACGTGGCAGTGGTTTCGATGGGAAACCCGCACGCTGTGATGTTGGTAGACGATGTGGAAATTGCTAACGTGGCCGAACTTGGACCACAATTTGAATCACATACCAGTTTTCCAAAACGCGTGAATGCTGGTTTTATGCAAGTGCTAAATTCGCACGAAATCAAATTACGCGTGTATGAGCGCGGCGCTGGCGAAACGCTCTCTTGCGGCACAGGCGCTTGCGCTGCGGTGGTTAGCGGCATTCAGCTTGGGCTTTTACAATCCCCCGTGCTGGTGCACACACGTGGTGGTAAACTTAACATTGAATGGGCAGGCATTGATTTGAATAGTGAAAGCCAACCTGTGATGATGACAGGCGAGGCAGAGATTGTATTTGAAGGCAGTATTAATATCTAAGGGATAGAAATGAAAGATGATGACATCAAAAAATATTTAATAAAACATCCAGAATTTTTTGAAAAAAATGCCGCATTCCTCGCAGAAATACAGTTGCCCAGCCCACATGGTAGCGGCGCGATTTCCCTCGCCGAGCGTCAACAACTGGCGCAGCGCGATAAAATCGATGCGCTGAAAGAACGTTTCACTGAACTTGTATTAAACGCACAAGAAAATGACGCGATTGCTAATAAAATTCACACGTTTAATATTGAATTGCACCGAGGCAAAACTTTTGATGAAATCGAGCAGCTGATTAGTACGCTATTGCCAGAACATTTTGATTTAAGTGATACCTGCTTGCGCATTTGGGCAGAACCAGTCGATTTAGCCAATCGCACCAACTTGGTTTTTAGCATGGTTTCTGACGAGGCCAAAACATGGATTGCGGCACTTAAGCAGCCCTATTGCGGCAAGCCACCCGAAATTGTCGCAGATGATTGGTTTATAGACCCTGCGGC
>JANYCB010000107.1 GCA_025360485.1 Methylotenera sp.
GTTCTTGGCCAACTCCGTTAGCAAGTTCCGAAATTTCGCTAATAGAACTAGCCACTAAGGCTGAGCCCAATAGCCCAAGCAGAAGGCCAGCGCCTATCCAGCGGTTCCGCCCAGGCACGTCGCGCGTAGCAGCGGCAACAATACCAATGATAATGGCAGCTTCTAAAATTTCGCGAAAAACAATAACGGTAGTTCCAAACATGTGTACTTTCTAAATAAATTATTTGGCGATGATGAGGCCGTTTGCAGTAGCCTGATTAAAATCTCCAAAATATGGATATTTACCTGGTGACAGCGGCCCAATATAAATGGTAGTTTTGCCATTACCTGTAATGACTTTTTCACGGTTTAGCTCGTAACTTTCAAACTCTTCAGGCGTGGCATCCTTATTTTCAATCAATAGTTTGATTTTTTTGTTAGCAGGTACAATTAGCTGCTCCGGAATAAAACGGTGGTTCTGAATCTGTATGGTGTACTCTTCATCCGCAGCAATTGCCAACAAAGGGAACAGTAAAAAAGGTATCAAAATTTTAGCCATAGTACTTGCCTTTCAGTATTTATATAAATGATAGTCATTATCATTTAGATTTGCAAGTAATATTTATTATGTATTTCAATAAATATATAAAATTAGGCACAAATATAACAAAGCTTACCGAGTTAAGCTGTTTGTGGGTTGTTTTAGAAGTACTTTTTGAGTTGAGCTATTCTTAGCTTGGCGATGCGCTTGGCGAGAGATTTTTTAAATCGTCGTGCCCATCTAAATTTTTCGAAGTTTCTAGAAATAACACTCAGCTTGTCTTCAATCTCCTGATGTCTGAAATCTTTGGCGTTGAGTGAAGTGCCGCCGTTAGTTGTAGGGGCGCTTTCAAAGCACTTATTTCGTTGAATCTTAAAACTTACGATAGATTCAAAAATGCTGATGGAATAAATACTATTTTTGTAAGGGAGAGCGGAGGCCTTTACCGACGGGAAACGAGAGTTGATATTATCGATAAGCATTTTAGTCCACTCAATAAAAGAATACTTTGAGGGGTATCCAAAGTCTTTAAAGTAGCTAGTATGCGTGTCTTCTACAATTAAAAGACCGCCGTCTTTAATGTGAGGAATACATTTGTGAGCCGTGATAATTTGCTGTTCGTAGGTATGCCCGCCATCATCTAAAACCATATCTACGTCCCCAATTTTGTTAAAAACTTCGTCCCAAAATAGGCCGTCTGATTGGCTACCAATGAAAATTTCAAAGCCTTCGCTTTCCCAGCGTTTGGCTAAGGGGTTAAATTCGATACCAATGATGCGGGCTTTAGCACCAAAATATTCGCGCCACATAAAAAGTGAGCCCCCGTTTAAAACGCCAACCTCTATAAAGGTGATGGGTTTGTTTCTATATGGTTCTAATAGCTCTGCGTAGACCTGAAAATACGAAGAGTGCTTGTTAGAAAGATAGGGGGATTTTTTGTAGCACTTGTAAATATCGAGCTGCCCAAGAGCATTTTCATATGCTTTAGTGATCTGAGTTGCTGACCGCGTGCTACTTGTCATCTAATATCTCGAGTTGAATACAATGATTCATTGTAACTTTTTAAAATTTTGTTGTGTAGTAATGAATGCTCAGTCTGAGTTTTCTGAATGTAAAAACAAAAAAACACTAGACGCATATAAAATAAAAAAAGCCCGCAAAAGCAGGCTTGTTCAACGAGTGATGCTTAGAAATTATGCGTGTATTGCATACTCAAAATATCGACGCTACCATCATAATTGCCTGTAAGGCGACCGTTGCCAGGAGCGCCTACTATTGCTGCTGTTTGATTATCATCAATTTTTGCTGAACTAATAAATAAGTGAGAATAGCCAATATCAACCTTGGACGCAGGCGTAAGTTGCCAACCAGCACCTAACGATAACCATTTTCTGTCATTGCCAGGTATACGTGCGGTACGGAACTGATCACTAATGGCTTCTTCATCGTACGCTAAACCAGCACGAAGTTTAATGGCATCAGTATAATGATAGTTTACGCCAACTGAGTAGCGCATGGTGTTATCCCAGTTTTCTGATGTTGTTGCTAATACGCTTCCATTAGCGCGAACTATAGTAAGATCCTTAAATCGACTCCAATGTGTCCAGGTGACGTCTCCCATTACATCCCATTTGTCATCTAAGCGGCTAAATGCACTTACAGAAAAGTTTTCAGGCAACGAGACATCCGCCGTAACATTAGTATTTAGGGTTCGATTCGGGATAGCATTTAACGCAGTGAAAGGTGATTTAGATTCCCCATCCAAATGTTGGTCAACTTTCGAGCGGTAGGCAAACCCGATACGAGTGTCAGCAGTTGCCTGAAAAATTGCACCTAAGTTAAAACCATATCCCCAATCCTCTCCTTTAATATGGACATCCGACTCTGCAGCGCCAAGATTGATGGCTTTCGTAAGGGTTGCTTGTGCCCACATAGCAGAAACACCAAGTCCTAAAGAAAGTTGATCGTTCACCTTAAAGGCTATAGCAGGATTGATATTAACTGTTTTAACTTCAGATTTAAGTGCTTGAAAACGGCCTATCCAGTCCTTGTCATAATCCGTTTTTAACCCGAAAGGTGCATTTACGCCAATGCCAAGTTTAATCGTATCTGAATAATCCATCTTGAAGTAAGCATTGGGTACAAAAGATAAATCACCAGCATCTCCTCCGCTACCACCCAGAGGTCTGCCGCCTCCTGGTAGTGACCCTTGATTATTAAATTCTGCACTTGGTTTAATTAGGTGCAGTGCGCCAGCTAATTGTGTGCCTTCAATATACGTCATGCCGGCAGGGTTGAAATAGATAGTACTGGCATCTTCAGCGATAGCAGATCCTCCTGCAAATGCATTCCCCATGCCGCTAGCGCTTTGTTCAATCAGCGCAAAACCCGCTGCCTGTGTAGCAATGGGTGTTGTAAAAATCACTAAACTTAAAATTATTTTTTGCATGGCAAATGCTTCCCCTGATTTGAATATTTATATTAATAAAAAAGAATTTCATATCAATTAGTTACGACGTAATATTGGAGTAACTTGTTGAGTGTGGCGATTTTTAGTTGTTGTTATTAATCAACAATCTACATGAATATAAATAATTTATCAAAATTATTTTCTTGAGCCATCTAAATATTAAGCATATAGTTCTTCTCGTAAGCCTTTGTATAACAATTAATTATTAAGAATAAGAACGGTATTGCAAATAGTTATTAACAAATTGGCCTTGACACATAAATAGGAGAGTTAACATGAACACAGTTGTAGAGTTTAATCAATATAGCAATTTAAATTTCCAACAAATTAATACACGTTTTGATAGTGAATTCGGTGTGATGTGGTCTTTTATGCAACCAGAGCCAAGACCATGCTTTAGTAAAACATGTTTAACTGAATTGCTGCAACACCATACTTATTTGCAAAATACTCAAGGCGAGATAGTTTCTCAGGCTAAAGTTCAGCAAGTTAATTATCTGGTATTAGCCTCAGGGGTAGAGGGCGTATTTAATTTAGGCGGTGATTTATCGGTATTTAGAGAACTAATCATGGCAAAAGATAAAGAACATTTGCATGAATATGCCAAACTTTGCATTGACAATTTATGGACTTTTTACAACATGAAAGCGCCAATCACTACGGTTGCTTTGGTGCAGGGTCAAGCAATGGGCGGTGGCTTTGAGTCGGCGTTATCAGCACATATATTGATCGCAGAAAAAAGTACACTAATGGGTTTGCCGGAAGTGTTGTTTAATCTTTTCCCTGGTATGGGGGCGTTAAGCTTTTTGTCAAGGAAAGTGGGTATGTCGCTTGCGGAAAAAATGGTGCGTTCTGGCAAAATCTACACGGGTGAAGAGCTTTATCAAATGGGCGTAGTAGACGTGTTGGCAGAAGATGGCATGGGTGAGTATGCACTTAACAATTGGGTTAAAAAGAACCATCGTTCGCTTAACTCGACCCAAGCAATTAATCGCGCTAAACAACGGGTGAACTCTCTCACTTACGAAGAGTTAAATGATATTACGGAAATTTGGGTGGATGCTGCATTGCGCTTAGATGAACGTAATTTAAAAGTTATGGATCGTTTAGTGCGCGCGCAGAACTCAAAAGTTAATGCTGATGTTTCGTATATTGGTGAGAAGCAAACCGCTTAAATTTTGACCTCTTTGTTAGAGGTAATTAGGCGCGTTTGTGCAGGGCGTCTGAGGTAGTCTTCTACCGCAAGGGTGAGTTTAGAAAAGTCACTATTCATACACTCAAGCATCTCTAATGCTTGAGTTGGTGGAATGGAGGCATTCAACTTGCCTATTGATTCGGTGGTCGTGGCGAGCTGCATTGCACCGACACTAAGGCAATTACCTTTGATGGCGTGGCAATAATCGTGTAGCTCACCGTAGTTTTTTTGTTTTATTGCGGTTTCAATTTTGTAAGTCAGTTTTAGGGAATCAGCCAAGAAATTTCTTAATAAACGGTGCATAAATAACTCGTCGCCCGCGCCGATTTTTTCAAGCTCTTGCAAGGTGTTTAAATCTAAATGTACGTTGCCTGCTTCAAGATCAGATACGATATTGACTGGATTGTTGAGTGCGTCGTTCATCCACAATGTGGCTGTATTCGGAGCGAGATTGAGAATGCTCTCTATTGTTTTAAATAAGGTAGCAGCATCAAGTGGTTTGGTTAAGAAAGCATCAAACCCAGCTTCATTAGCTGCTTCTCTAGCAGTTGTTGTAGCGTCAGCGGTGAACAAAATAAAGCGGGTATCTTTATCTGTTGGTTGCGTAAATCTGTAAACTTTTAAAGCATCAGTTCCACTCATACCCGCCATATTTAGATCGGTAATCACTAGGTCATATTTTCTTTGTTCTAACGAATCCAACATCTCGTCACCATTGGTCACAATCTCGACATGATGGCCTGGTAGTGAAAGCAAACGTGTGATGATTTTTTGGTTGGTACTTTCATCTTCACATACTAATATTTCAAGAGGCTTAGTAGTAGTTTGGGCGCTATTAATTGGTGCGATCACTGCAATAGTAGCGGCTTCTATACTTGATTCTATTGGGCTATTTATTTCAGCAAAGTCCTTATCTAAAGTTAGGTCAAACCAAAAGCGGCTGCCAACATTTTCAGTGCTCTGAAAGTTAAGTGTACTGCCCATTTCCTCAATCATATGCCTAGCAATGGTTAGTCCTAAGCCGCTACCGCCAAATTTGCGCGTTGTGGAGGAATCGGCTTGCGTAAAGCTATCAAAAATTTTATGTTGTTTATCAGCTGGAATACCAACCCCTGTATCGGCTACTTCAAAACGAACTGTTGATTTCTCTAGGCTATCTACTAATACGGTTGCAGATATTGTGACGCTGCCTACTTGAGTAAATTTAATTGCATTGCCCAATAAGTTGGCTAACACTTGACGAAGTACAAAAGCGTCACCTTTAAGCGTGCCCAGCGTATTTGAAACGCTAACACCAAAATGAATACCTTTAGAATTGGCCTGAGTGCGAAAAATTGCTAGCGAATCATGTACTGCCTCTTCGGGCGAAAAAGCCACATTTTCAACAGTGAATTTACGTTCTTCAATTTTAGTAAAGTCCAATACATTATTCAGCAAAGAAAGTAACAGTTTGGATGAACTCTCTAAGGTTTTAAGTAAATCGCGCTGATCGGCATTGAGTGGTGTGGTTTTAAATAATGTGCTAATGCCGACAATGCCATTGAGTGGGGTACGGATTTCATGGCTCATATTGGCAACGAATTGTGTTTTGGCGAGGCTGGCTTCGATGGCCTTTTGACGTTCGAATTCTTCTTTATGTATAGCTTCATGCAAACGGTCAATAAGTTTTGCCACATAAAGTGGCAGTATAACAAGCATGACAGTAAGGCTATAGCCAATGGTTTTGTGTGTTTCCCAATAGGGACTAAGATTGGTGGCGATGATGAATCCAACAACCCCAAGCACTTGTGCGTGATAAAGATATTTTTTTCCGTATCTAAAGCCATTACCGAATATCGTCCATAGATACACAACCATTAGCATGACGCCAATATCTGCTGTGAGTGACATGAAAATGGTTGCCGTACCCATGTCTAGCCAAGCACCTGCAAGCCTGCGATACATGGCATTAAATTTATTTTTGATAATTGCTGTAATCAATAATATTGAAAGTAATTCAAAAATAAATACTATTTTAAAGGCTACATACTCTTGATGGTTTAGTGATTGGTTAAAGAAGCTGAATATGACAAGGCCTAAAATTGCTAGCCCAACCGCTATTCTAATCGCAGCTTGCTCAAGCTCTAGCGGGTCGCAATGGCTAGCTGCGTTTTGATACCATTTTTTTAATGTTGTAAGCATGTTTATAAGTTATTCAATGAGCCCTAAGCCGTAGTACACTTTGCTTTGTTCTAGCAAACTTTTAGCAATATTTGCCAATTCTTGTGTTTGTACTGGTTTAGTTAAACAAGCTGAGGCACCTGCCGATATTAGTTCTTGATGCGTCGCTTGATCTTTTAGTACCGTGACTACAACAATGGAGTGAGTTAATACATTGTCTGAATTTTTAAGGGCCTGCACAAATTGCATGCCATTCATATGGTGCATGCGGAAATCAGTAATAATCAAATCTACTTGTTTGTTTTGCAGCCAAGCAAGGGCTTCAACTGGGTCTGTCATGGTTACTATTTTAAGGTTCATTTTTAATGATTTTAAAATGGCAGCGTGAATATCCAACACGGTCGGCTGATCGTCAATCAGCAAAACTGTTTGCCTAAACTTAGTCGCACTTCTAATGTTGCTAACAGTCGTCATATTTAGTGGATAGCCGTCGCGTGTTCTCTTTGGATTTTTTCAAGTTGAGCGCGCATAGTCAGCATGGCGGACACCAATTCAGGGTCAAAGTGCTTGCCACTTTCTTCCGCAACATATTCAAGGGCTTTATCGATGCTCCAGGCCTCTTTATAAGGCCGTATGCTGGTCAGCGCATCAAATACATCTGCCAGCGCAACAATGCGTGCTGAGAGCGGAATATCGATGCCTTTGAGCGCATAAGGGTAACCAGTGCCATCGTAGCGTTCATGATGCGCTAAGGCGATTTCACTACCTTTTTGTAAATATTTTGAAGGACTATCTTGCAAAATTCCGTATCCTATTATTGGGTGCTTGCGCATCTGCTTTAACTCTAAATCGTCTAGTGGCCCTTTTTTAAGCAAAATACTATCTGGAATGCCGATTTTCCCGATGTCATGCAAAGGTGAAGCAAGCTCAATCACTTCCGCATCTTCTTCATCTAAACCAATTTTTTCAGCAATGGCTCTGCTGTACAGTGACATACGCTGTAAATGCATGGCGGTGTCATAATCCTTGTGCTCACCTGCGCGCGCAAGCCGCATTAGGGTTTCTTTTTCGCGTGCTCTAATTTCGCTGGTAGCGACTTTTACTAAATTTTCAAATACATTACTTTTGTTTTCTAATGCAATATGCTGCTGATGCATGGTGAGCAAATTTTTGCTGCGCGCAGTACACTCATAAACATCAACTGGCTTACTTAGAAAATCAGCAACGCCAGCATCTAGTGCCGCGTAGCGTGTTTCTGCATCTTTCTTAATAGTAATCATAATGACTGGTACTGATTCGTATTTTGGTATCGTTTTTAGCAAGCGTACAAAATCTATCCCGTTCATTTCTGGCATTACATAATCCACGAATACTAAATCTGCTTTATGTTCCGTTGCCCATTCCAAGGCTTGCTCTGGATTAGTTTTTTCTATCACAGTTGTTTTAGGGTTAATCGTTTTTACGACATGCGAAAGTATGGTTCTACTGGTTGATTGGTCATCAACAATCAATACCGAGCAATCATCAAACATGTGTATATTCGTCATTCGTCGTTCCTCAAGGTATAAGCTCATTTACGGCCTATTTAGCAATAAATTAAGCAATGTTTAAGCCAATTTAATAAATAATTGATGTGATAAAAAATTAAGTAAGTAAATATTAAAAATACTCAATAAAATCAACGAGTAATAGAATTTATTAAATCGTTCTTTTGTGATACTTACTTTTTAGTAAGACGTTTTTGATATTTATGTTGAAATCGAATAGGTCAAATCTCGTCAACTAAGTGGTTTATTTTGACACATTTATGCAGTGTTGTATGGAAAAATTAGTAATTTGATTTTATAAAAATATCGCCATCTGGTTTCAAATCAAATGCAATGCAGATGCGCTGCTCATTGGAGTTAAATGGGATAGTGCGGTGAAACAAAGATGAGGGGAAAAGTACAATATCCCCTACCTTGGGGGTTGCGATGCCTACAGGGAAATTATCATGTTTTTGCGGATAATTATCACCATGCGTGCCGTATTCAAAACAGCCTTCGGTAGGGTCTTTTTTATCTGTCGGTAGTACAAGATAAACTGCACCGCTAATCCAACCTACTTCATGGATGTGCCTATCTACATAGCCACCACGGCGCATTCTGACGTACCATGAACTGGTAAATTCCAGTTCATTAGGGAAAGATTTAATCAGTTCACAGTCAGCTCCCGCAAAGTAATTTTTGTAATTGAGAAACTCTTGTTTTACGAGTTCACCTAATCTACGAAATGCAGGTTCTGGTCGTTTGAATAGATTACCAGCAGATTGTTTGCCGTTATACAGCATGCCCTGCACACGTTCAGCAATGTTTGTATTTTCAATATCGTGCAGCAATTGCTTAAGTAATGGGCTGTTGGGTTCGGCTAACTCTGGAATGCTTTGTTGGTAAACAAAATCGAGGCCGTTTTTGCAAAAATTGTAAGGGTCATCTGCGCCAAAATTAATGGCGTAATGCGTGGATAATGTGGCAATGAAGGGGGCAGCATGGCGCGTGGTAAGGACGATATCATTGAGTTTAGATTTGAAATCATCAAATCGCTCAGCTTTATAAAGGCAATACATGCTGCGTGCTTGCCAATCATCGAGTTGTGAGCTTTCAAAATAGGCAACGGCATCGTTATACTTTTGTGCTAAATATAAAAACTCACCCATGTTGTAGTTAGCGCCAGGGTGATTGGGGTTCAGTTTAAGCGCAGCTTGATAGCTTTTTACAGCATCATCCATATCGCCTCTGTCGCGTAATGTTTCACCTAAATTGTTGTGCGCATCCGTGTAATTGGGGAATAAACTAATGGCCTTTTTATAGCTATTTACAGCAGCGTCTAAATCGCCTTTGTCGCGTAGCGCAGTGCCTAAGTTAAAGTGCCCACGCGCATCTTGCGGATTGATTTTTAAGCCTTTTTGATAATTGGTAATGGCTTGTTCTAACTTGCCTTGGCGCTGCAAAACTGTACCTAAGTTGCCGTAAGCCTCAAAAAAGTTAGGATTAACTTTAATGGCTTGCTGATAGGTGCTTGCGGCTTCGTCAAGCCTATTTAAATGCGTTAACGCAATGCCCAAATTAAATAGCAAATCTGGGGTGTTTGGTTGTAATTTGAGCGCATTTTTATAGCTGTTTACCGCTTCATCATATTTTTGTTGTCCGTCTAAAGATAAGCTCAAAACATGGTGCAAAATGAAGGCGTTTGGATGCTTACTGATTAAGCTTTTAGCTAGATTTTCAGCCTGCGCAAGTTGATTGTTGTTCAGCGCATTGATGAGTGTTTGTACCTCTGCCGAGTTGGGCTGAGGTGGGGATGAATTTGCCATGTTAATTTACTATCTTTGAATTAATTTCAACTGTAACCGTTTTGCAATCTGCTTGCCATATGTTTTAAAAACCGCATCGCCACTTTTGGCTCATCTGCTAACAAAGCGTCGATATTTTCTGCATATATTACGATAATACGCGCTTCATCTGAGGTAACAATGGCATCGGCAGTAGTTGGTTTTTCAGTCAACATGGCCATTTCACCAAAATAATCGTCGCTACTCAATTCGCGAAGAATTTTATCGCCAATCATTAAGTGCACAGTACCGTCTACCAAATAATACAAATTGCGCTCGATGTTGCCACGCTCAAAAATATATTCGCCCCGATGCAAAATAAGTCCATAGCGCGTCATGAGGGTTTCAATGTAATTCATTTTGTTGGGAGAGCTGTCGAATAGGCCTTTTAGTAGCAGTACATCTTTTTTCCGCAAAGTAGAGATAAGCTCGGTACCTAGCAAAAAAACCGCAAAATTGAGATAAAGCCATGTAATGGAGACAAACATGGCTTTCATACCACCAAAAATTGCGCCATAGTTTTGGTTGACTGACAAAAATAAGCCAAACGCTGGTCGCATCAATAACCATAATAATGCCGTTAAGAAGGCCCCTAAAAGCAAGTGTACAAAAGCCACGCGCATAGGAAAGAACACTTTGTAAAACAATGTGATTAATAAAGTAGTGAGCACTAAGGTGCCAAATGCGCCGATGAAATTGAGCTGTAGTACAGGCAAATGCACGGCTAAAAAACGAACACTTCTTTCAACAATAAAGCCGGCCGATGTAAATAAGAAAAATAGCAACAAAATGCCGAGCACTGAAACCACATCTTTGATTTTTCGCTTGAAATAGGAAGGCGCTTCTACCATCGAGGATATTGTATAAAAAGCCGAGCGCAAGGCGCTTGTGAGCGGAGTGATGGTCCAGAGCAATACAAACAGGCCCAGCGCACCCCAGGCGGCTTTGGTTTGTGTGGCACCATAAACTTCAACCATAATTTTACTGCTTAAATCAGGCACTAAATTACCCGTGAGAATCGCCAGTTTGACGATGGCATAATCGGATGAAAACACTAAGTGACTGAGCAAAAAGAAAATTAATAATACAAGCGGAATCAACGCAAATAGCGCATAAAAAGACAATGAAGCAGATAAACCAAACACGTTGTGGCGCGCAAACCCAGTCAAAGTTTCGCGTAACACGAATAAGGGCGTAGCGTATTCTTGCTTAGCATAGGCATTAATAGGTTTATCAAGCGCAGGGTGGTGCGCTAGATTTTTTATTTTTGCGAATTTATTAGGGTTTATTAGTGCCACGTTAACTCTTGGTGATGTTATAGCGCTTTAAATTTTTCGGTCGCAGCAATTAGCGCATTGGTAATTCCCACTTCCATGGCCGAATGTCCAGCGTCAGCCACTATTACAAATTCGGCATGCGGCA
>JANYCB010000117.1 GCA_025360485.1 Methylotenera sp.
TTGAATTTGTTTGTTGAAGACCATTAGGAACTAGCAGGCAAGGCTGAAGTGGTCTGTCCAATTTCTTGTACGTCACTCTCATCCTTCAGCGCAACACCTGTTAATTTCAGCCGCATTGCTTCTTTTGCAAGCCAAATCAACTTTTTGGCAGCAGCGGCGTAAGGTAGACCTTCTGGCCGCACGTTAGAAATGCAATTGCGGTCAGCATCACTTAAACCAAGCTGGGGATTGTAAGTCAAATAAATGCCCAAACTATCGGGCGAGCTTAAGCCAGGACGTTCGCCTATTAGCATTGCCACCATACGTGCTTGCAGCGCTTGGCCAATTTCATCGCCTATCGCCACACGTGCCTGCGAGGCAATAACTATGTGACCTGTGTGCCAATCGCTTGGTAAAAGTTCTCGCATTTCGGCAAGCAATGGTGCAACGTGGCGCGATACCGCGAGCGATGATAAGCCATCACCAATAACGATTAAAAAATCAATCGGCTTTATCGATTTATGTTGCGTTAAAGCGGTTAAACTTTGCTCACTTAATCGTCGCCCCCAATCCGGTCTGAGCAAATAGGTGGCTCTATCGGTTGCCATACTTTTGGCACGAATCGTGCTAAAACCTTGCGCCTGCACACCCACTTCAAGCGCATTAATATCTAAAGGCAAATGCACTGCATCCCGCGCCATAGCGTGGCTTAGACCAAAATCGAGCACTTCCTTAGTTGGTAAGCTGCTACCCACACGACCAATTGCAATGCGCGCGCGCGTAAAGTTTTTAAGTTGCGTCCATGGGTCGGCCGAGTGGTGTTCAAATGATATTTCATTGGTTTTTTTCATCAGAATTTACGCAGCACTTAGTAAATGTTTAGGCATATTTTGCAGCATGTGATGCTCTTGGACGATAGGCTGAACATTGCCTTGTGCGTCCATGATGTGCATTTTTTTAAGCCATGCTTCAAACTCTGGAGCGGCTTTCAAACCTAATACTTTGCGCAAATATAATGCATCGTGAAAAGATGTGGTTTGGTAATTCAGCATAATGTCATCCGCACCTGGGATGCCCATAATAAACGTAAGACCCGCCGTTGCCAGCAAAGTCATCAGGGTGTCCATGTCGTCTTGGTCGGCCTCAGCATGGTTGGTATAACAAACATCGCAACCCAAAGGCACACCAAGTAATTTGCCACAGAAATGGTCTTCTAGCCCAGCACGGATAATCTGTTTACCATCGTACAAATATTCGGGACCGATAAAGCCAACCACGGTATTAGTCAGCAGTGGTGATAAATGCCTTGCAACCGCGTAAGCACGGGCTTCGCAGGTTTGTTGATCCACGCCAAAATTAGCGTTTCCAGACAGCGCCGAGCCTTGACCTGTTTCAAAATACATGACGTTGTTACCAACAGTTCCTCGATTTAAGGATAACGCCGCAGATTGCGCTTCTTTAAGTAGCGCAATATCAATACCGAAGCTTTTATTGGCTTTTTCGGTACCTGCGATGGATTGAAATACCAAATCCACAGGCGCACCGCGCTCTATTAGCTGAATTTGATTGGTGACATGCGTGAGAATACAAGATTGCGTAGGGATTTCATATTGATTGATGACTTCATCCACCAAATAATACAAGTCCATCAGCGCGGGCAAGCTATCGGTAGCAGGGTTAATACCAATTACCGCGTCACCCGCGCCATAAAGCAAACCATCCAGCATAGAAGCCGCAATGCCGCGCATATCGTCTGTTGGGTGATTTGGCTGCAAGCGCACTGAAATATGGCCAGGCAGACCGATAGTGTTTCTAAAAGCAGTCGTTACATGGCATTTTTTTGCGACTAAAATTAAATCTTGATTGCGCATCAACTTACTAACGGCTGCTGCCATTTCTGGCGTAATGCCTGTCGAAACGCGTTTTAAAGTGACAGAATCAGCAAAGTCAGACAACAACCAATCTCTAAAATCACCCACTGTTAAGTGGTTAATTTCGGCAAATGCTTGCTTATCATGCGTATCGACAATCAGGCGCGTGACTTCATCGGTTTCGTAAGGGATGATCAGCTCTTCGAGAAAGCGCTTTAGAGGAACGTCTGCCAAACACATTCTAGCCGCCATGCGTTCTGCATAAGTATCTGCTGCTACGCCTGCCAAATAATCACCAGAGCGCGCTGGCGTTGCCTTAGCCAAGACACATTTTAAATCTGCAAACTGATAAGTCTGCGCACCCACACTAGTACGATAGGTCATCATGCAATTTTACCCCTGTAAACCAGTATTTAACGCCTACATTATGCGACATTTTTTAAGCATGTCGCAAATGGTATCTATGAATGTCGCAAACTGGTACTTGCAATTGTTCATATTAAATCTATACTAGAATTGTGCTTTGGCTAAATACAATAAAAATAGCATCTGGGCTTCATGTTTTTTTAATTTTAAAAATTATTATCTAGTAGCAACTTTTTGTAGTTAATCTTTTAAAGGGGTAAAAAAATGAGCGAGACGAATCTGGCGTTGGATCATGATGCCGCAGAACTTAAAAAAATGGGCTATGAGCAAGAGTTACATAGACACATGAGTGGATTTTCAAATTTTGCAATATCATTTTCTATTATTTGTATTTTGGCTGGTGGCATTTCTGCATTCCCCCAAGCCTTAGGTGCTGGTGGTGCTGCATCAGTCAGCATCGGTTGGTTGGTTGGTGGTTTATTTGCTGTGATTGTAGCGCTCGCCATGGCGCAAATTTCATCTAGTTACCCAACTGCTGGGGGCTTATATCACTGGAGTTCCATTTTAGGCGGCAAAGGCTATGGGTGGTGTACCGCTTGGTTTAACTTGCTAGGACTCATTTTTGTTGTCGCTTCGGTTAACTATGGTGTTTACGATCCTTTCTTCAAAACATTAATCGCGCCATTACTAGGCGTTACCATGCCAACTGACTTAATTCTACCCGTCCTGGGCTCTGACATTGCGGCGGTGTTGTTTATTGCTGCAATTACTGCTTTGCAGGCGATACTTATATATCGCTTTCCTAAGTTCACTACTAAAATCACCGATATTTCTGGATACTTGATTTTTGCTATCGCGGTAATATTAACTGTTTCACTACTTGCTTTCCATCATGGCAATCTAGACTTTGGCAGACTATTCACATTCACGAATTTTACTGGAACAGAAGGTAGCGTATGGCCAAAAAGTGAAGGCACTTTGTTTCCATTTTTACTCGGTCTAGTGTTTGTATGTTACACAATTACTGGTTTTGATGCCTCAGCCCATACATCTGAAGAAACAAAAGATGCAGCCAAATCTGTACCAAAAGGCATTTTAAATTCAGTAATTTACTCGGTAATCTTTGGCTGGATAATGATATGTACATTTATACTTGTTATGCCAGATATTGCTGGTGGTGTTAAGCAGGGCTTAGGGTTTTTTGATGCTATATTAAGTACTTTACCTGCCGCTTTAAAAGCAATATTAGGGATTGGAATTTTCTTTGTTAATTTTTTATGTGGCTTAGCATGTTTAACTTCTACATCTCGCATGATGTTTGCATTTGCACGCGATGGCGGTTTACCAGCTTCTAAAACATTGCGTACCGTTAGCAAAACACTTAAAACGCCAGTAGCTGCTGTCTGGACTTCTGCCATATTGGCGGTCGTAGCGACTTTGTATGCTGCTGCTTTTAGTGTGTTGGCAGTGGGTTGCGCAGTATTTTTGTATCTATCATACGTAATGCCTATAGCAGCTGGAATTTTGGCTGAGGGGAAGACTTGGACACATAAAGGTCCTTTTAATTTAGGGGGAATGTCTAAATTAATTGCTACATTAGCGGTATTAGGTGGTGGCCTACTAGCTTTCATCGGGGTACAAGCGCCAAATGAAAAAGTCTTATACGTCACCATTGCTATGTTAGTCGTCATGGCAATATTCTGGTACATATTTGGTGAGAGCAAACGCTTCAAAGGCCCACCAGCAGTTAAAGAATAGTTGTTGTTTTCCACTAAGCATGCCCACCCAGCCATTAAGCGGGGTGGGCTTTTTAATATCACCACAAATATTTCCTATAAGAGTATTATTTCTTATACGCCAGCTAATGGAGGGTAGAATATGTCTACAGTTAATAAATCATCGCTTGAGCCATATTTTATCTACCGTCACAAATTACCTATCCGTATTATGCATTGGATTAATGTAATCTGTTTCATTGTGTTATTCATGAGTGGGCTTAATATTTTTAACTCACACGCCGCTTTAAATTTAGGCAAATCTTCATACAATGGATATGCGCCCATACTTGAAATGAAAAGCATACAAAACAGCAATGGAGAGTTAGTAGGCATCACGAATATATTCGGCTACCAGTTCGATACCACTGGCGTGCTAGGTGCATCAATGGGCCCTGAAGGCAAACTGATTAGACGTGGATTTCCCTCGTGGATCACCATTCCAGGGCCAAAATGGCTGGCAATGGCAAGGCAATGGCATTTTTTCTTTGCTTGGCTATTTGTTATTAACGGCATATGTTATGTAACGTATTCGCTCTTCAGTAAACACCTTCAACGCGATCTTTTAACCACTAAAAGTGACCGTGCTTCCATCTGGCAATCCGTAAAAGACCATGCCCGCTTTAAGCATCCAAGCGGCGAGGCAGCCATTCCATATAACGTACTGCAAAAAATTGCTTATTTAAGCGTCATTTTTATTTTGCTACCCTTAGTAATATTAATGGGTTTTGCAATGTCACCCTTTCTGGATTCTCTTATCCCAGGTTGGGTGGATTTATTTGGAGGGCGTCAAACCGCACGCACTATTCATTTTATTGTGGCTTGGCTGCTGGTGGCTTTTGTATTTATTCACGTGTTTGAAGTGATTATCACAGGCGTTTGGAACAACTTGCGATCAATGATTACTGGCCAATATCAAATTAAAACGCTCATTGAGTCTTCTCACAAAGAAGGAAAATAAGCATGGCACATCAAACAGATAGACGACGCTTCTTAGCAAGACTGCTGGCGGGTGCTGGTACACTAGCATTAGTGGGCTGCGATAAGTTGTCTAACTCAGAATGGTTTACTAATGTACTGAGTACTGGCGGAAGCTTAAGCAAAAATGTGCACCGCTTAATTAGCGCACGTAAATCAATGGCGCAAGAATTCAGTGAAGCTGATATGTCGCCTAATTTTCGCAGCAACGGAACCTCGCTTCCTTCTAGCGCAGAATATCAAGCCTTAGCCAAAGATAATTTTAGAGACTGGGCTTTAACAATCGATGGTTTGGTAGAAAAACCCATCACGCTCACACTCACACAAATACAAGCGCTGCCTAGTCGCACACAAATCACACGACACGATTGTGTAGAAGGTTGGAGTGCCATCGGCAAATGGACTGGCACGCCCTTACATGAAGTGCTAGCACTGGTTAAACCGTTACCGCAAGCGCACTTTGCTGTGTTTTACTGTGCTGACCCAATGCAAGATGATGGTAGCCAAAAATATTACGAAAGTATTGATATGGATGACGCTTATCATGCCCAAACTATGCTTGCCTATAAACTCAATGATGAAACGCTACCTATAAAGAATGGCGCGCCTATTAGGCTCCGCGTTGAGCGACAACTAGGCTACAAACAAGCCAAATACATTATGCGATTAGCATTAGTAGAAAAACTTGACCATATCGGGGAAGGCAAAGGCGGCTACTGGGAAGACTCAGCAGGCTATGAATGGTACGCAGGGATATAGCAAAAATCACCACTTCTCCCTGAACTAAAAAAACTATTTTTTAGGTGGTGTACTAGATTTCATTGGAATAATTGAGCTATTTGGTACCACGACCTCTTTGCTCTTTTTAGGTTTTTTTACTTCTTTATTACCGCGAATTTGACCTTTTGCCATGATATTTCTCCTTTTATCAAGAGGCTCATCATAGGCTGATGTGGAAATATAGGTGAATTATTTTATCCCGTAAATTGTCGCCATAGATACCGACCAGCAAAAAAAGTGTTAGTCTTGAGGTGCGTAGAGGCCGTATTTCTCGATGCGATAACGCATCATATCGCGTGTTAAACCCAGTAATTTAGCGGATTTTGAAACGTTCCATCCAGTTTTTTCTAAGGTTCTTTTCAACAACACCTGATTATCATCCGATATATCCGTGGCTAATTTATCCAATGATGGCATTTTAAGTGACGAGCTACTTACTATTGTGTGACTTTCATTCAACAAACCTGGACAAATAGATAGTTGGTCAGCATCAATCTCCGTGCCCTGCGCCAAAAGCACGCTTTGCTCTAAGGTGTTACGCAGCTCTCTAACATTACCAGGCCAACTGTAACGCAACAATTGTTGTTCAGCAGCAGGGGTAAAATGTAGATCCTTTTTACCGTAGTGCCGAGCATGCAACTGTAGATAAAATTCGGCAATACTTAAAATATCTTGGCCTGTAGTACGCAACGGTGGCGTCGATAGGGTGATAACGCGCAAACGGAAGTACAAATCGCTACGGAAGCGACCCTCGCGCACCATCTTTTCTAAGTCCTGATTAGTCGCACTGATAATACGAATATTTACCTTACGCTCACGCACACTGCCTACGCGGCGCACTGTTCTATTTTCTAACAATGTAAGCAGTTTCGCTTGCAAAGCTAAATCTAGCTCGCCGATTTCATCTAAGAATAATGTCCCACCATCCGCCGCTTCCGCCAAGCCGACTCGGCTGTCCTTAGCATCGGTAAATGCTCCTTTTTCGTGACCAAACAATTCAGACTCAAGCAAGTTATTCGGTAAGGAAGCACAGTTAATCTCAATAAAAGGCTTATCTTTGCGCACGCCATCAAAGTGCAAGGCACGCGCTAGCAATTCCTTGCCCGTGCCAGTTTCTCCATTAATTAAAATGGAAGGCAAATCACTATCACTGATTTGCCTTTCTGCCTCTAATATTTGCCTGACTTTATCCTTCATGGCTGTGGTTGGCCCTGAATCACCTATTATGGATTCTAATGATGCTCCATGGGACTGACGTCGCTGATAGACCGATAGCGTCTTTTCCATTTGTGCTTGTCCAAGCGTCTTATCAAGCACCACTTTAAGCTCAGCCAAAGAGACTGGTTTGGCCAGATAATCACTGGCACCCGCTTTCATCGCGTCAACTGCCACCTGTATGCTACCCTCGCCAGTCAACATCACAATCTTCAATTGCGGATCAATTTCCTGCACTTCTTTGATTAAATCTAGCCCCGTCTTGCCAGGCATCATATGATCAGTAAGTAGAATATCTGGATGCAACGTTTTCAGCTTCTTCAGGCCAGCTTCAGCACTATATTCCACATGTGTTTCCCACTGGTAGCGCTCAAGGTAAAGACGAATGTTATCTGCTAGCTGGCTGTCGTCATCGACAATTAGAATTGTGTGTGCCATAATTTTGAATTAAATTGCGCTTATGCGATGCGAAAACTTAAGCAAGCCTGAGTGCCGTCACCTTCGCCACTATGTAAGCTGACGAGACCGCCAAAACGCTCCATAATACGTTTAACTTGTGCCATGCCTAGCCCAACGCCGTTACGCTTGGTGGTGTAGAATGGTTTGAAAGCCATGTGAATTTGCGTTGGTGACATGCCTATTCCCGTATCGTTTACGAGGATATCGACACAGTTGCCAGCCGTTGAAACTTGCAATTGCAGGCGTAATAAGCCGCCTGTTGGCATGGCTTCTATCGCATTAGAAATAACACTAGCCAATGCTTGATTAGCCAGTAATCGGTTACCAACTATTAATGGCACATCCTCGGTTGGTCGCTCAAATTCATAGGCAATGTTATTTGCCTGCAGTTGGGTCGAGAAGTTAAGCAAGCATGTTTCTGCGAGCACAACTGCATTCATAACCTCATTTTCACCCGCAACAGGAAGTGAGAAAGTCAGGAACTCGCGTACCCATTTACCGAGTCGATCAACTTGAGAAATAATGTCCTCAGCATTTTTGCGTGCAGATGCGGGATCCGCTTCTAACGCCAACTCAGCACTTGAACGAATGGATGCAAGCGGGTTACGGATTCCGTGCGCTACAGCAGTGGACATTTCACCGATAACGCATAAAGTCTCTGCTTCGGTTAAACGTTGTTGTTTGTCCTGTAATTCACCGTCTGCATGGCGGAAAAGACAGAATGGTACTGCATAAAGAAACGCAGCGCCCAGTGCTATGCAAAGCCAAATAAGTAATTTTCCGCGACTAATTGTTTGCGCCAAGTTATGTGGCTCTTGATATATTTCAACTATTGCCACTACAGTACCTTTTGAATCAACCATCGGAATGTAACTCTCGACAAAAGGAGTACCAGGTGCTGAAAAGAATGGATGCATTTCTTTTAACTTTTCACCTGTAAATGAGTCTTTAGAAACCAAATTGCCACTTGAGAATGCTTTTTCCAAGGATTTGCTGTCTGTTATCACAGTGCCAATATTTGCTGCATTTGTTGACCAAATAATTTTTCTATCTAATGCAAAAATATTAGCCATTTTCACATCAAGAATCATACTAATGTGATCATAATATTGTCTGCGGGCACTGGCTGCTACCTCTTCTGTAACGCCATACTTTGCTAAATCAGTACGAGTATCTAACAATTGGCCAAAGCTAATTTTGTTTCCTAGCCCTGCCTCTTTTGTTTCTACCCATTCAACGCTATTAATAAACTCCTTAGTAATCACGGCATCATGATTCAGAATTTCACGGGTCATAAAGTGCGAAAGTACAGAGCCAAATGCAATACAAAATAAGATTGCTATGGCCAAGCCAACAATAGAAAACCAAGGAATAGTTTTGGAATGCGGCATAACGCTCGCAAACAAGTTTTTTGCGGAGTAATCTTTGAATATTTTATTTAGCCATTTATTATGGCTAATGCTGATGCTTTGGTTCATATAAGCCCCTATCCCCTAGCAGACAATTCATTGCTGAAAAAACTTCTGCTACTGAGATAAGAGATTACTCGTGTCAATAAATATAGGTAGTAGGGGTAACCCTACCTTTTGTGGGTAAAAACCCTACTTTTTCAACAAGTTAGGGGAAATTTACCCATTTTTGGGTTTGGTGTTTAATAAATTGGCTAAAAGGTACCAATCCTAAAAAATAGAATAAAATCAAATTGATAACGTATTATAAATAGGCGAATTTATGTGTTTATAATAACCATTATTATGGGGCAATTAATGCAATAACTCACATAGGGTGAATTTTGACTTGCTTGATGGCAAACTGCTCTTTTGCTAGCCCAAATTCAACATTAGCCATGCCAGCAGATGGGCAGCAATCAGCATCGGCAGGCTTAAATACATTTACTTGAGCACTCATTGTTTCTAGATCTGGAAATACGGCTGCCTCTCGCACCGATGTACCTTTAGGAAGAAAACTAGATAAATCCTGCTGCCATGCCAGTGCCTTCATGGGAATCCAATGGTCAGTGCGCCATAAATAGTAACTTTTCGCCATCACGCCCGCCACATTATGCGTGGCTATGCTCATCATACTATCCTCATCGCTATTCACCACTAATGGGTCACCATATGTCGTTCCTGCTTCATCAATGCGCACAAGAAGCACTGTGGCGTCTGGCGTATATGCTCGATTTGCAAAAATAACTTGTGCTGTTTGTTCGCAACTTTCTACAGTTTTGCCAAGGCAGTATTGCGCTTGATACATATCTAAAAAATCGATAGTAACAACCCAACGACCCCGTATTACGTGGCAACTGGGCCAGCGTCCATTTGGGCCAAAACTAATCTCTCCCACTTGCACACACTCGCTCTGCACGCCTTCAAACGGAACAGTTTGCAAAGGCGTTGCCTCGGTGGCTGCTTGCGCTGACATGCTAAATAATGCTGTCAATAACAATAAAAAAATAGTGCGCATCATGTTTCCTTTCAATTTTGTTGCTAAAAACAAGCCAATTGTAAAATCAAGATGGCGTTTACAGCGTGCCTGCTTGTTGCAAGTATTCTTGCGCCTGTGCGAATCCTTGCTCTGCCGCTTTTTTCAACCAGCGTACCGCCTCAACGTTATCGACATCCACGCCTAAACCTTCTGCATAACTAACGCCAAGGTGATATTCGCCTAGCGCGTTACCTTGTTCTGCCGACTGGCGAAACCACTGTATTGCCTCTGCATCGTCTTGGTGAACGCCTCGCCCTTCAACATACATCATACCCAAATTAACTTGTGCCTGCGGGTTACCTTGCTCGGCAGATTTGCGAAACCACCAAGCAGCTTCAATATCGTCATTCTCAACGCCCTGCGCCTCGCGGAACATAACACCTAGGCTATCTTCAGCTTGCGGCTCATTTTGCAAGGCAGCGCCACGAAACCACTCCGCCGCCGCCACTGGGTCGCGCTCAGTACCGCGTCCATCTAAATACATAATGCCCAAATTGCGCTGTGCAAGTGCATTGCCTTGCTTGGCTGAACTGTTAAACCAGCTCAATGCAATAGTATCGTCTTGCGCAACACCTCTACCTTCAGCATACAAGGCGCCTAGCCCTGCTTCTGCTTCTGCATTGCCTTGTTTGGCAGCTTTAGTTAACAATTCAAAAGCCTTGGCATTGTTTACCGTTACGCCTAAACCATCTAAATACAAATTTGCAAGCTGCACATCGGCCGCTAGCGAGCCTTTATCAGCGGCTTTTTGAAACCAATCTAAGGCAGAAGCGTAGTCTTTATTTATTAAATCTCGGCGCCCATTTTCAAGCATTGCTGCTGCAGCGCTACGCGCCACAGGCGTTGCGGAGTTAGAAGCCTCGGCATCAACTGCTTTATTAACATCAAAAGTTTGATATTGGGCAACCACTTCATTGGTGTTGCTTTTGTGATTGTTGATATTTTGATTATTACTTGCGCTTTTACTTGCAGCATGTTTACTAACCTTAGCCTTACCAATAGCATCTTCAGCACGGGCGGGCGTTAACGCTAACGTCGCCAAAAAACCGACCGTAAGCAATAACCTTACCAATTCCTTTAAATGTGTTATTGCGGCAGCTTTCGTGCTATTTATTTGCTTAGCCATTGGAAGGTACTAGCAATGTTTGATGCAGAACTGCGTAGAGAAACTGCACCCCAACGATTCAGCCTATCGTCACCATAACGCGCCATACCAATATGGTTTGAAAGGTCGCGATCTCGCTCTGGGTCTACATCCACATAACCTAAACCCCGACGCAATGTTTCTACATCACCTGCTTTACCTGTCAGGAAAGTCCAACCCGGCAAAGCACCTAAATTATCAGCATAATCCTTCAATGCCTTCGGGCCATCTAACTCTGGTTGTAGCGTAATCGAAAGAAAAAATACATCTTTCCCCATACGGTCACCCAGCAATTCCTGCACTTTTCTTAGGTTAGCCATCGCAACCGGACAACGACCTTCTTTACAAGTAATCAAGAAAAAATTGAGTAAGATGGTTTTGTTGCGAACCATATCATCGTAAAAATTCACATGTTCGCCATTCTGTGTCACCAATGGCACATTAGGTAAAAACCCCGATTGCGCTACGCGTGACTGTGGCTGGCTTGGAATTTGCGCCGCTTGAACCTGCGACGTTGTCGTCATTTCTACTAGGCCTAAGCCGAGGCCGAGGCTTAAAAAACTGCGTCTGTCCATGACAATTCTCCTTTATTTCTTAATATTCGTATCGTAATCATTAATGTGTAATTAGGGGTGGACGCCAACCTAAGCCAGCGTCCAAACCTGTCTTACACGATTTTCCACATCACCATCATGGCGTGATCTTCGTGCACTACGTTGTGACAATGCATTGGGTAAATACCCTTGTAATCACGGAAGCGCATATAAATCTCTGTTTGCATATTAGGGTCAAGGCGGATCACATCTTTACGCCCTACTTCTGTAGGTGCTGGTGGAGCCTTGTTGACGCTTAGATAACGATGCTCTTCATAGTGAATATGCACTGGATGCAACCATGAACCACCGCCGTTAATAATCGTCCAGTGCTCTGCGGTACCTTCAGGAATTTCCGCACTAACCACATCACGATTGAATGGTTGTCCATTAACCACCCATTCACCGCCAGCGCGCTCAAACTTCCATTGACGGCTTCTAGCAATTGGTTGATTGAGATCTGGTAGTGGACGTAATTTAGCTGGGATCCGGCTTTCATCCGTACCAAACGCATCTGAAGTCACAATAAATTTAAGCGTATCGAAACCTGGGCTCAGTAGCTTACCCGTTGGGCCGCGGCCATTGACTTGCTCAGCACGGTTAACAAGAATAATCTCTGTACCTGGTTTGTATTGTGAAAAATCAAGAATAATGTCAAAGCGCTCAGCTACCGCTTGTTTAAAGTTCTTCGTTACCACGGGTGCAGGCAACAAGTTACCATCATTTGAAATTACGATGAATGGTGCGCCGTTATTCAAGAACCACTGATAAGTGCGTGATGGCCCCATATTGAGCATACGGAAACGATATTTACGTTGTTTCACTGGCATAAACGGTTGAATTTTTCCGTTAACTGTACTTTTGTCGCCAATCGCACCATCGAAACAGGTGAGTGGGAAGAAATCCACTCCGTTAGGGTCAAATTGGCGATCGTGGAATACTAAACCAACATCAAACTCGTAGTTATCACCACAAGGTAAGCGCCAGCCTTTGGTTTCATCACCAAAATCGCCCATGTCTTTTCCATAATTGTTGCTTGCACTGTTGTATCTACCGTCACCAGTGTAGGCGTCCCAGGCATCGTAGATTGAATTCATGCCAGCCAAGCCTGCATACACATTTTGAGACGTGAAATCGAGCTTATGGTCGTGATACCACAAAGTACCTAAAGCCTCATCTGGGTTGCCAATGCCGCCATACTGTTTAACCCCTGCATACACATTAGGATAGTGGTGATCGTAGTAATAGCCTGAATAGTTAGGATAAAGTGGATTACCATCGCTTTCAGAAGGGGTGTGCAGATTGTGCATGTGCGTGGTCATTTGGTTAATACCAAACCCTAAATTGCCTTCTGGCAAATCGTTGTGTATGCGATTAAAATGTGACTCGCCATAACGGGTACGGAACATAGGGCCAGGTACTACACTATCAAAACCCCAAGCAGCTTGACCTGCAGTGCCCGCTGGTAAATCGCGATGCCACACATGGTTAAATTGTTTAACGCGCGTTTCATAAAACTTTTTAGGGGCAAAATCGCCTAGTTGTCCACCACGACCCCAACCTTGATGGCCTAAATTAGCGTAAGGCGTAGCCGTTGCTAGTTCAGGATGGTCATGAAGAATATGAATCTTGCAATCACCACCACCTAAAGTCCCAATTGGGTCTGGGCCAGGTGCGCCGCCACCATTACCATGGCTAATATTGTTGGGATCATTATCTTTAACAGTTTGTTTTTCAATCAAACGCGGTAACTCTTCAATCCATGGCCTAGTTGGCGGACTAATAATATCCTTACCTGGCACAGGGCAACCAACTGTAGCGCCAGGAGTAACGCTGCTAGAGACGCTACTGCTAACACTATTATTGCCACCCTTAGCAAAAGCTGAGCGTAAACTTAAACCTGGAATCGGCAACAGCATGCCAGTAGTGGCGCTCAGCATTCCCATCTTCAACAAATCGCGACGGCTAAGTTTAGCTTGCGTGATTTCCCGATGTAAATCCATGGTCTTTAAAATGAGCTTTTCGTAATTATTCATTTTGCTCTCCTTTAGTTGAGCTATAGTTTTAAGTTGAGATACCTGTTGAGCCGCTATTTAGCTATTCAAACCAAGCAAACAATTACAGCGCACTCGTAAACTTTTTCCCCAATGAAGCGAGGTTTAAGCATGTAAGTGCATTTACTGTGCCAACTTTGCGAAAATTTTGCATATGAGGTGAAGTGTGACAAATTGCCGCACCAGTGCTAGAGTTTGCTACATAGCCTTATTAAGCCGAATTGTAAATTCACTGAATTTCAGTTGGTTGAGTGGGGGGGGGACACCCAGTTGTGGGGATAGCCCTATTTGGAAAATGGCTATGTGCTTATGGAAAAGGGCAATCGGTTACGTGGCTACGATTCACAACTGGTAAAGAATCAACCTCAAACTCAGCTTTTTCACCTAACATGCTTATATGTTTCAGCGACGCTATTTTCACCGGGGATTTAACTACATTCGGATCTGCATTCAGGTCTGAATCACCTCCACAGAAAGACCAGCAGGTACAGGGCATTTCTCTCTTAGAGCAAATACGGGGTTCGTCTATCTGGAAACGCTCGTTAAGTAGTTCGCGCCGATTGGCAATTTCATTCTCCCACTTAGAGCCGCCTACGTTCAAAAGTCTTAACAATATTTCTATCGAAAGTGCGGTGATGCTTACCCCTGCCGCGTACACGGCCACTTCGAGCAAATGAGGTAACTCTCGCTCAGAGGTAATCAGCACGGCCCCAAAGGAAACAATAGCAAACAAACCTAACAGGATTGCCACCCACCATAAAGCTTTTTGTATGCTAACTATCATAAATTTACCCTTTTCAGGTAATGCTATATGCACCAAATCTCCCGTCCTTGCTTGTTACCATCAACGTATACGTATGGCTTCACCTTTTGCCGTTTTAGTGCCGCCTAAGAATGACTTAACAACCACTGCACTTGGCGGAACAAACAAGGGTGCACTTTGTTTATTTTTTGGATCCACAATGCCATCACTAAGATCTACGCTAAAGCATGGCCCTTCGGTCACGCACACCCGCGGTTTACCTGGCTGATTTTTCACAAGCGTCATAGGCACTTCCACAGGTTGAGTTGCACTACCAAACTTGCCAGCACGAATCTCTTTGCTCCAAAATGTTGCCGTCATGGTCATGCCAACTGGCAATGGTCCATCATCATTAATCGCTGAAGAGGAAGCCACCACGTTGAGCCTGCCATTAGCCTGGCTCTTAGCTTTGCCTTTACTTTTGTCTTGCATGCCAGTCCAACTCACAGAGTGTATTGTCACATCATCGGTCACCACATTAATGGTGCTAAAAGTTGTGGTGCTGCCGTTTGAATCTGAGGCTGTGAGCTCGAACACCAGTGTTGCCGCCTCAGCGGGAGCTGTAAAGCTTGGCGCTAAGGTGTTCGCTTTACTCAAAGTAACTTGAGGTCCTTCAGTTTGCGTCCAAACATACGTGCCGCCTGTAGACACCGAGCCGTAAATGGTTACCCTGCTGCGCACCAACACCGTTTCTGGCGCATTCATATTTGCGGCAGGTGATGAATGGTTTTCTGGCTCAATTTCTCTTATTTGCTGTTGTGACTCATTATTATTCCTTTCAATTTCGGGCGATTCATTTGACTCGCTATTTGCTCCGAATTTACTCGAACCAAATTTTGATTCGCCACCGAAGTCTAGCGAGCCCGCAAATCTAGAACCTCTACTGCCAGTGTTGCCTGTACCCGTTGTACCGATCCCAGTTGGGCCTGTACCATTACCAGTCGTTCCAGTCGTTCCAGTCGTGCCTGTGCCAACTGTGCCTGTTCCTGTAGTTGTTCCCGTACCCGCAGGTGGTGTAGTGCCTGTCGTACCGCCACCTGGAGGAGTTGTGCTTGGTAGGCTAGCAACTAGGCTACCATCATCGTTCGTTAAGCAACTTTCTTTTAACAAACCATTACGACCTACTGCAGGCAATAATTCAAATTTATCATCCGCCATACTATCTTGGTTATGATCACGTACAGAACTCTCATCGCCTTTATGTCCATCGTGCAGTTTTAACGATGGATGATCGAAAGGTGCACGCTCACAAGCCACACGTTGATCAGTAAGCGCATGACGCAAAAAGTTAACCAAATCTGCACTTTCGTTTTGAGATAACCCAAGTGGCTTAATAGCAGGGTGTACATTGGTGGTGCCGCCATTAGGTGAATCGGCTGACACGAAGCCTGTCGTATCATTATCATCTGGGCCGCGCCTGTTGCCCCCACGATTATAAAACTCTACCACTTGCTCTAAAGTAAGATAACTGCCGTTGTGAAAATAAGGCTGAGTTAGTGCAATATTGCGTAGTGATGGGGTTTTAAATGCGCCATCCGATACGATACGCGTATCGTTTGCATCGGGTGCGATCCAACATGCAGTAGCGTCGAAGAATATACTAAACATACAAGGATCTACCCATACTGGGTCGGCCACCGTGCGCGAACGCAACTGATCAAACCAATTACGAGTAAACGAGAGTGAATTACCGAATGGATCGTTGGCGCCCACACCACGATCTTCAGCCGCAGGACGTACTCCGATGTTGTAAAACCCACTATCGTAAACCGCCAATTGACCCGTTTTGAGCAACATGCTTTCAATGACTGAACCTTCACCCGATTCTGGTTGCAAGGAGGTGGCCGCCCCAGTGAATTCCGCCCCTTTGTGGCATGATAAACAATTACCCTTGCCACGGAAGATACTCAAACCGCGCAGCTGTGAGACTGTTAACGCTGTCGGATCGGCAGGATGAGTGCCATCACCAACCAGCCTATCAAAGGGGGTTTCATCCGAAATAAGGGTCGATTCATACATCATAATCGCCAAACCCCAATACAGCGAAAAATTACTTTCCATTTGTGTGTAACCATCAAAATCGTCAGTCGAGTTCCACCAGCGTGGGTCGAATGCAGCTTTGATCAACTCAGGGTAACTTTGTTTAATGCCATGACGGTCAGGTGTCGCATGCGCGCCTAGCACGCTGTCTGTGGGGTCGACTTTTTGTAAGCGTAGTGGCCGTAAGCCTATTAATTTGCGACCTAAATCTTTAAAGGTACGGTTGGCGCAAGACATTTCAAAATCTGACAATGCTGGACCTACCGCCTGCGAAGCAAGGCTGGCATTACGTAATGCCATCGTCGTTGGAACGGTAGTACCGTCAGGAAGCAATTCAAGTACTTTAGCATTGGCGTCGCGCGAGCCAAATGGGCTAACACCGTTAAAGCTGTTGTTAGCGCGACCATCCCAAAAATTACGGTAATTAAACACTGCATTAATGGTGCTTGGCGTGTTACGTGGAGCGACTCTGCGCGTCATCACGCCGTTCACGTTAAAGCTGGTATCGGCAGTTGGACGAGCACCGCATTGCTCTTTCCCGTTAGGGCCAAGTTGCTGAAAAGTGCCGCCGAATGTGCCTTGTGACGATACAACATCATTGGTATCGAACACTATTGCAGAATTGCGATCAAGCGGATCACTCAAACGATGGAAAGGGAAATCTTGAGCTTTAAGTTTGTAATTTGGACCACCCGCACCTGCAAAGGTAGCCTGAAACGTCGTATCGTTGGCCTTTAAGCCTGGTGAGAGCTGATTTTTAAAACGATTATCAGCGCCAGCATGAAAGTGACAGCTAGCACAAGCATTGCCGTCGCTACCTGCTTGTACATCCCAAAACAGAGCTTTACCCAAGAGGATTGCGGCTTGTTTGTTGCGGATAAATTTCGCTAATTCTGGCACTTGTGGCAATGGTACAGATTTTAGCGATAACATCGCTGGCAAGCCATCTGGGCCCAATTTACGTGCAAAGCCAGCTCGCGGACCACTACCACCATTGACACTACCCGGTAACAAAGTGACTGAATTGCCACTTAGTGAATTGATATTTTGCTGATTAGGATCAAAACCAAACGTGCCACCAACTCCGACAGTCCCATCACCCGCGATAGAGTTGGAAGATTCAAAGCCGTTTATCAGGTTAGCAGGCAATCCATTGGTTGTTTGCGTCTGCAAAAACAAATCGAAATCATCTAAAGCGCCAGCCGCACCGCCGCCTCTAAGACCACGTGCGAACGCACTAGCGCTAATTAGCGCCAGTAATAGCACGACGAGGCTACCAACTATCAGCTGCCAAATCGTATTATTCTGTTTAGTTTCGTATCGCATCTTGTTTATCCCAATACTCATTTCTACAGGTTCATCTCTTATTTCAGCGTTATGCCACCGTTGTTTTGCGTAGCCGTTGCAATGCCGCCAAAACTAGAGGTTACAGTGACTTCATCAGGTGGAATGAATACGCCATTACCGTTGGGGTCGACCAAAACACCACGCGTCACAAATTGCCAGCAACGAGGCAAGCCGCCAGGGCAAGTTGCGGGCGTGCCCGTATCTGCAAAGAACATTGGTAGTGGAGTCGCTGCTAGTTGCACTGCGGTTGTTACAAATTTAAGGTTACCCGTGCCATCTGGTACCAAAGCGCCTACACTTGCGGTGGCCTGCACAAATAGTTGCATCCCAGGTGGCGGCATGCCATTGCCATCTAACGGAGCATCGGAGGTTGCCACCACATTCAATCTGCCACGATCCTGTCTAGCGTTAACCCACACGGCTGATGTCACGTTGATGTGATCTGCTGGCAAAGTCGACACATCTACAGTCACATTTGCATTAGAGCTAAGTCCGTTACTTGGATTAACCGCAGTGGCAGTAAACACCACCTGCGTAGGGCCCCAAGGTGCAGTAAAAGTCACCGCATTAGGTTGACTTGGTGGTACGGTCATGGCACCTTGTAAAGGAGCGCCACCAGTTTGCGTCCAAATGATGCCTATCGGCAAACCCGTTGCATCGGTGGCCGAGGCGCTAAGGAAAACGGATGATGCCGAGTTCACGGTCATCGTAGCCGAAGGAAATAGCGTAATGACCGGTGGTGATGCTTGCGCTGTGACCGCAGCAGCACCCACAACTGGCGCACCTGAGCAGAGTGCTGCTGCAAAAGCGGGTGTTGGCATTGGCAGTGCCCAAGGTGCAGGGTCTAGTTGACCTACTACAGGGCCAGCATCACCTGCGGTTGGCGTTCCCAATGGACCCGACCCGCAGTATAAAAAAGCCAAGTCCTGTAGGTTAGCTGGGACGACAGCATCCCCTAGGGTTAGGTTCTCAGCGAAAATGAATTCGAAATTAGGTGCGTGGTATTGGCCAGCGATAATGCCGTTGGCGGCTATCGCGTTTGGCTCATACACATCCGCAAGACGGCAGTTGAGCAATGGGTCACCACACATGGTACGGCTAACCACTCGCACTTCACGTGTAGGTGGCGTAAAAGCACCAGCATTGGGGAAAAAGCGGTAGCGCCCAATCACTGGCGGGCCAGCAGGGTTAGCTGTGCCAAGAAAACGCTCTGTTTCCGTGCCGTTACGAGAATCAACATCTAGCGCATAAATATCCACTAACCTTGTTGGGTCAGTTGAAAAACCTTCTACTTTAACCCTTGAAGTACCTTCTTGAGGTAAGTTGGCCAAAGGTTGTGAAACTGTGCCTTGAAGTAACACTTCAATGCCGATATAAGCTGGAATACTACCTGGGCTTGTGTAAATACCAACATTGCCCACAATGGTATGCGCAGAGATATACGCGCCTCTTTCGTCATATTTCAATGTGCCTAGAAAATCTACGTTATCACCTACTTCAAATGGCGTTTGCAAACGTGCATCTGGCTGATTTGGCGTATCTGTTGGCACAGGCATCATATAGCTCGTGCAAAACTGACCTATCGCTGGCATAGTGAATGCAGGGTAAGGTGGTGGTAGCGACCTACAGAAAGGCGCGCGTGGGCGATTAGCCTGTGGGCACAATGTGTCATCATTTGCCGCAGGGTCATAGCGTGGAATACACATCGGGTAACCCGTGGCACTATGGATAGTGGGGCTTTCTTCGTCAATCGAAAAGCGTACGTCATAACTTGGCTCGATGAGCGCTGCGCCACTGCCTGGACCGCCGTGTGAAAGACCATAACGACCCATTGGGTCGTTGATTCGGACACGAGCGTCCGAGCCGCCTTTGGTGGCGATGTGTAGTTCACCATTACTATAATCAATACTAGTAATGATGCCTGTGCCAAGGTTGAGTGATTGTTGTGAGATAAACACCAAGCCTGCAATATATTTACCGTTTACTACATTCCCTTGTATATGGATTTCGTAAGAAGGTAATGGGCCGTTTTGGGCACTTGCAAAAGGCACGCTCACTGTGTCTTTTTGTGCCATGCCGGTTTGCGTGGGTATGCCATTACTATCAACTGGCAAGCCAATATCTCGTGGGGCAAGGTTGAACAGCTCTTGCCAAGTAAGCGTAGCCGCTGGCATTTGCAAA
>JANYCB010000011.1 GCA_025360485.1 Methylotenera sp.
GCTTCTGTCGGTATAATCCACAATGCGCGAGAAGATTTCTGCGCCTATCACCAACACGCATTCTGCACTGCCCGCTTTGATGAAATTATCGGCCGTGGCAAGCGCATAAATAAAGCCACTACACACTGCTTGCACATCAAATGCGGGGCAGCCCGCTATACCCAATTTGCGTTGCACCATAGTTGCCACGCTAGGAAATATTTTGTCGGGCGTAGTCGTTGCAATGATGATTAAATCAATTTGATGCGCCTCAATACCAGCACTGGCAATAGCGTTTTTAGCCGCTTCCAGCGCTAAATCACTGGTATGCTCGCCTTTAGCCGCAATATGTCGTTCCCGAATGCCGGTGCGCGTAAAGATCCACTCATCAGTAGTGTCGACTATTTTTTCTAAATCGGCATTACTGAGAATTTTTTTAGGTAAATAACTACCCGTACCCGAAATTTTTGCGTTTATGTTTGATTTGGTCATTGCGCATCGCCTTCGGCCGTAGCAAACGTACGTGGCTGAATATGCTCAATTTCTAATTGCTGCGTAATGCGTTGCAATACTCCGCTTCGCGCCTCTTCTATTGCTACAAGAATAGCGTGATTAAATGCGACACTATCTGCACCACCGTGGCTTTTTACCACAATGCCTCGCAAGCCCAAAAAACTGGCGCCATTATACAGGCGCGGGTCTAAACGTCTTTTAAAGGCTTTAAGCACTGGCATGGCACCCAAAGCCATTATTTTGGTCAGCCAACTTTTTTTAAATTCTTGCGTTAAAAATTTGCCCGTCATATGTGCAAAACCTTCGATAGTTTTTAAAGCCACATTACCTACAAAACCATCACATACAACCAAATCAGTAGTACCTTTAAAAATATCATCGCCTTCCACATTGCCATAAAAATTTAAATGACTGGCGCGCAATAATTCTGCGGCTTGCTTCACCACTTCGTTGCCTTTAATGTCTTCTGAACCAATATTTAGTAAGCCTACTGTTGGATTCGGCTTGTGTTCAACACAACTCACCAGCATCGCGCCCATCACCGCAAATTGTAATAGATGCTCAGCGGTGCAATCAGCGTTTGCGCCAAGATCTAGCATGTAAGTGTTACCCTTTTCGCTCGGCAAGGTGGACGCAATAGCCGGTCTATCAATTCCTGGCAAAGTTTTTAGCACATAACGCGCTGTCGCCATCAGTGCGCCTGTGTTACCAGCGCTCACGCAAGCATCGGCCTCGCCAGACTTGACCAAATTGACTGTCACGCGCATGGAAGAATCTTTTTTATTTTTTAGTGCACTTTGCGGTGATTCACTCATTTGCACCACTTCTCTCGCATGATGAATACGCAAACGTGGGTTGGTGGTGGTTTTATGTGCTTTAAGTTCGGCTTGGATAGCGTCTTCTAGCCCTACCAGCACAATATTAAGCTGATCATCTTCTTTTAGCGCGAGTAGCGCGGCGGGAACGGTAACATGAGGGCCGTGATCCCCTCCCATTGCGTCAATTGCGATTGTTATATCCATCGTATCAATTAGATGTAATTATGGATTAAATGTCAACGTTAAACTAAATTTCAGTTTGTGCTAGATATGCAAACGCCGCACTAAATTGAGAGCGCGGCGTATTGGTTAGAACCAAAATTTGCGTCAAAGGGCTTACTATTCGCCTTTTGTTGCGACTACTTTACGACCACGGTAGTAGCCGCTTGGGCTAACGTGATGACGTAAATGTGTTTCGCCTGTAGTTGGCTCAACGGCCAAAGGTGGGTTTACCAAAAAGTCATGTGAGCGATGCATACCGCGTTTTGACGGTGACTTTTTATTTTGTTGAACTGCCATGTTAATGCTCCAAGATACTTCTGAGAAATGACTAAAAAATTATTTAGTGCGCATTCTAATGCAATTACGCACTAAAGTAAATCAATAGCTTGCAGTTTTTTTGCTATTTAATCTTACCTTTTAATATCGCAAATGGGTTAGGTTTTTCGCCGCTTTGCATGCTGAGTTTGCCACAGCTATTTTCATGGGTTGGTGCAATTGGCAGCGCCAAAAGCAGCTCATCCTCAATTAACTCCTGCAAATTCATCTCAATATTGGCTTCCAACCAATCCATTTCATCATTTTCGTCAAGTTCATTAATGGCAACCTTACTGATTAAATAATCAAAACTTAAATCCAATTCAACCAACATTTCTTCTAGACAGCGCTGGCAAATAACTGGTAATTTGGTTCTGATATTCAAATGCATGCTTGGCTGACGAAACCGTTTGCAATCGCCTGCAAGTTCGAATAAAATTGTTGCCGGCTCGACATTTTTGTCTTGAATTACCAGCATTTCAGTCAGCCTTTTACAATCAAAAACTTCAAAAGTGTCGATGAGTTTTTGCTGAGTTTGTGCAAATTCTAAGTTGTTAATAATGAATGTTTTCATGATGATAAAGATAAATTAGTCATATTTTTGTAATGCCCTACACCCCTTATAGCGCGCTTGCATGTTATACTTTCTGGGTTTGTTAGCAGATATTAAGGCATTGCGGTGTTCAAAAAAATTCTAGTTGCTAATCGGGGCGAAATTGCAGTGCGTATTGTACGCGCTTGCTCTGAAATGGGCATTAAATCTGTTGCGATTTATGCAGATGCAGACCGTCACGCACTTCACGTAAAAAAAGCAGATGAGGCCTACAACTTAGGTGCAGATCCAGTCGCTGGCTATTTAAACGCACATAATATCGTCAATGTGGCCGTTGCAGCAGGCTGTGATGCATTGCACCCTGGTTATGGATTTTTATCAGAAAATCCAGAGTTAGCAGACATTTGCGCACGTCGCGGCATTAAGTTTATTGGACCAAATGCTGCGGTAATTCGCCAAATGGGCGATAAAATCGAAGCACGAAAGGCTATGACTGGCGCGGGCATCCCTTGCACACCTGGCAGCGATGGCAACTTGGCCGATTTAGACGAAGCGGTCGCCTTAGCCAAAAAAATTGGTTACCCTGTGATGCTAAAAGCCACCAACGGTGGTGGTGGGCGTGGTATTCGCCGTTGCGATTCTGAAAAAGACTTACTTACCAATTACGACCGCGTGATTTCTGAAGCCAGCAAAGCGTTTGGTAAGCCAGAAGTATTTTTAGAAAAATGTGTAGTGCATCCGCGCCATATTGAAGTACAAGTGATGGCTGATAGCAAAGGCAATGTGATTCATTTGTTTGAGCGCGATTGCTCGATACAGCGCCGCAATCAAAAACTCATTGAAATAGCCCCATCCCCACAGCTGAGCCAAGCCCAACGGGATTACATTGGTGGCTTGGCGGTCAAAGCAGCAAAAGCTGTCAATTACGAAAATGCTGGTACAGTGGAGTTCTTGCTCGATCAAAGTAATAATTTTTATTTCATGGAAATGAATACTAGATTACAAGTTGAGCACACGGTGACCGAAAGCATTACTGGTGTAGATATTGTGCAGGAGCAGATCCGCGTGGCGTATGGCTTGCCGCTGCGTTATAAACAGAGTGAAATTAGTTTTCGTGGTTTTGCCATGGAATATCGCATCAATGCGGAAGATCCCAAAAACGACTTTTTACCAAGCTTCGGTAAAATTACGCGCTATTACGCACCGGGTGGGCCTGGTGTGCGCATGGATGCCGCAATCTATTCGGGTTATGTCATTCCACCTTATTACGATTCCATGTGCGCCAAGCTTACCGTTTGGGCTTTAGATTGGCCAAGTGTGGTCGAGCGTGGTCGCCGCGCTTTAGGCGACATGGTGGTATATGGCGTTAAAACCACGATTCCCTACTACCAAGAAATTATGAAACATCCCGATTTTAAGAATGCTAATTTCAACACCAGTTTTGTAGAAACGCATCCTGAACTCACCAATTACGCAACTGAGTTGCCGCCAGAACTTTTTGCTGCGGCTATTTCAGCGGCAATTGCGGCCTATGAAGGTATTTAATTAAGACATCAAAAGAAGATTAAAGCTTATGAGCAAAATACACATTACAGAACTTGTTTTACGCGACGGTCATCAATCGTTAATC
>JANYCB010000058.1 GCA_025360485.1 Methylotenera sp.
GACGGCTCGGCTTCTTCGTTTGTTTATCTGCTGCAGCAAGCAGGAAACGAAGAACAAAATGTGGCCAAAAAATTTATCCGAATTCTAAAACCCATCGAAGTTCGAGAGGGTTCCGGCAACAATGAAAAATGGGCGAGGTTGGAACCGTACCACGGATTTAAACTCAAATTTTTTATCGAATTCAATCACCCAGCTGTAGATGGTACGCGGCAAACTGCGGAAGTAGATTTTGACGCGGTGTCGTACGTTAAAGACGTCGCCAGAGCACGTACATTCGGATTTGTGCAAGATGTTGAAACCTTGCGAGGCATGGGTCTAGCACGCGGTGGGTCATTTGAAAACGCTATCGTGCTCGATGAATTTAGTATTTTGAATGCCGATGGATTGCGTTACGAAGATGAATTCGTACGCCATAAAATTTTAGATGCGATGTCGGGACTGTGGTGCGTAAACGTGGGTTACGGTTGCCAAGAGCTAGTAGATGCTGCGACTAAGCAGATGCAAGAGCTGCCTTATTACAACAGTTTTTTTCAGACTACAAACGTTCCTGCAGTAAAGTTGGCTGAACGCATCGTTAAACTAGCGGGTGATAATTATAGTCATGTATTTTTTAGTAGTTCCGGTTCGGAATCAAATGATACCAATATTCGCATGGTGCGTCATTACTGGGCATCTTTGGGTCAGCCAGAGCGTAAAGTGATTATTAGCCGGAATAATGCATATCATGGCTCCACCATGGCGGGCGCCTCGCTTGGCGGTATGAGCTATATGCACGCGCAGGGCGGCTTGCCTATTCCAGATATCGTCCATATAGAGCAACCTTATCATTACGATTTAGCCCCTAACCAAGATAAGGATGTTTTTGGTATTGAGGCGGCAGGCTGGCTAGAGAAAAAAATTCTTGAAGTAGGTGCGGATAAAGTAGCTGCATTCATTGGCGAACCAGTACAGGGCGCGGGCGGGGTGATTATTCCACCCAAAACTTATTGGCCAGAAATACAGCGTATATGCGACAAGTACGGCATTTTACTGATTTGCGATGAAGTGATTTGTGGTTTCGGTCGGGTGGGAAGGTGGTTTGGCTCACAATTATTAGGCGCAAAGCCGGATTTGATGACTTTTGCCAAGGGTGTTACTTCAGGTTATATCCCCTTAGGTGGCGTAGTTATTAGTAAGCGCGTTGCTGAAGTATTAATAGAAAAAGGCAGCGACTTCAATCACGGTTACACTTACTCAGGACATCCAGTAGCTTGCGCAGTAGCGCTAGCAAATATTGATATTTTAGAGCATGAAGGTTTAGTTGATCGTGTACGTAATGTAACAGGACCATATTTAGCACAAAAGTTTGCTGAATTATCCAATCATCCACTGGTGGGTGGCGCTGAGTCATGTGGATTAATGGCGGGTTTTAGGCTGATGAAGGACAAAAAAGCGCATACTACATTTGATGAATCTGTAGAAGTAGGTATGTTATGCAGAAACCACTGTTTTTCGAATGGCTTAATTATGCGTGCTGTGGGCGATCGTATGATTATTGCGCCACCATTGGTTATCACGAAAGCGCAAATTGACGAGATGATGGCGCTGATTGTGAAGTGCTTGGACGCTACGCTTAATGACCTTGAGGCACTGGGAATTATGCATAATAATGCACTAAATGTGAACGTTGCATGACGCACATAATTAAACAAGTAATTTTGAACATGATAGAATTAATTGTGATTTTAGTATTGCTGTTTGTATTGGTTATTTTTTGGTCGGATTTACATGGGTTTTATAGATTTTAAGTAATACTTTTTCAATCTCTCACTTTTTTAAGGAGTTAATTAATTATGAGTTTAACTTACAGTAAATATTTACTTAGCACTAAATACTTGTTCGGCTTGATAGTGGTTGGCGTAGGACTTACTCTCGCGTCATGTGGGCAATCGGATAAAACAGCCGCCGATGCCAGCGCGCCAGCAGCAAGCACAGTAGCAGCGCCTGCAGGTGCAGAAGAAAAAATACTCAATATTTACAATTGGTCTGATTATTTGGCCGAAGACACCATCCCCAATTTTGAAAAAGAAACTGGTATTAAAGTGCGGTATGACGTTTTTGATAGCAACGAGATTTTGCATGCCAAGTTAGTGGCTAAAAACACCGGCTATGACATTGTTGTGCCTTCTTCAAATTGGGCAAAGCTGCAAATTGATGGTGGGTTATTTCAGAAACTTGATAAATCACAACTCCCAAATTGGAAAAATTTAGATCCAGGCATTCTGGCGCAGATGGCAAAACTGGATCCAGGAAATACTTATCTGGTGGACTGGTTGTGGAGCTATGATACGGTCGGAATCAATGAAGATAAAGTAAAAGCTGCATTGGGTGATATGCCTATGCCTGACCGTCCGATGGATTTGGTGTTTGATCCTAAATATGCGTCCAAGTTGAAATCATGTGGCATTAACTTTTTAGATACGCCTTCAGATATATTTCCGCTTGCCCTGCGTTATATTGGTAAAGATCCTTACAGTAAAAATCCAGATGATTATCAAGCAGCTTTTGAAATGTTGATGAAGGTGCGCCCATTTATTAAGAAATTTAATTCTGGTGGTGAGATTGAAGAGATGGCAAGTGGTGGGTCATGTGCTGGTTTAGGTTGGGCGGGTGACTTTAACTTGGCACGTAAACGCTCTATTGAAAATAAATCTGAGCAACATATTAAAGCGTTAGTACCAAAAGCAGATGGATTATTATTTATGGATACTATGGCAATTCCAGCAGATGCAAAACACCCTGGTAATGCGCACAAGTGGATTAACTACATACTCAGAGCAGAAGTACACGCAGGCCTTACTAACGCAGTAACATATGCAAATCCAAATAAAGCTGCGACCGAGTTTGTTAAACCGGAAATTAAAAACGATAAAAGTATTTATCTAGATGATGCTGACGTTGCTAAGATGATACCGCCTGGCAACGTAGATAATGAAACGCGCCGCTTAATGACACGTTTATTTACCAAATTTAAAACAGGTACATAAATTTATATTTACAGGCTTGCTTTTCGGCAAGCCTGTTTTTTATGTAGGCTCATTCAAATTACTTAAATGTTATTTTCCCGGAGTCATTATGGCGACAGCACCAAAACCACAAACAGAGACTAAATCAGCAGAAAAAGAAGTGCTACTTAGGGTTGAAGGTATCACCAAAATTTATGACGGCACTGTAAAAGCAGTCGATGATATTTCTCTTAATGTTATGAAGGGTGAGATTTTTGGCTTATTAGGCGGGTCGGGCTGCGGCAAGTCAACGCTGCTTCGTATGATGGCAGGTTTTGAAAGGCCGACCAAAGGGAAGATATATCTTGCTGGTCAAGACATTACAAACTTACCAGCTTATCAGCGCCCAATTAATATGATGTTTCAATCCTATGCTTTATTTCCACACCTAACGGTTTGGGAAAACATTGCATTTGGTTTAAAGCGTGATCATATGTCAAAGGATCAGATAGAAAGCCGCGTTGAAGCGATGCTCAAGCTTGCACAGTTAACTAAATATGCCCAGCGCAAACCGCATCAACTTTCAGGTGGTCAGCAACAGCGCGTTGCCTTAGCGCGCAGCCTTGCGAAAAGTCCACAGCTGTTATTGTTAGATGAGCCACTAGGTGCTTTGGATAAAAAGCTGCGTGAAACGACACAGCTTGAATTGGTGAATATTATTGAAGAAGTTGGTGTAACTTGTGTATTGGTGACGCATGACCAAGAAGAAGCGATGACCATGGCTTCACGTATTGCAGTGATGTCGGAAGGTTATTTTCAGCAAATTGGCGCGCCAGACGAGATTTATGAAACGCCAAATAGCCGTTCAGTGGCTGATTTTATTGGTAATGTGAATATGTTTGAGGGCGTTGTAACTGTTGATGAGCCTGATCACGTTGTTGTGAAGTGTGATGAATGCACGCACTACGTCGGACATGGTATTACGGGCAATTTAGGCATGGCGGTTGGCGTGGCTTTGCGCCCAGAAAAAATCACCCTAACTAAAACAAAACCAAAAGGTGAATATAATTGGTGCGAGGGTGAAGTGGTAGAGATTGTGTACTTTGGTGATCACACAACTTATCACCTTAAAACCAAGACTGGTCGCGTGATTAAAGCACAAGAAATCAATAATACACGTGATTTAAGTTGTGGTCTCACTTGGGGAGACCATGCATATATGCATTGGGGCGATTTAGCCATGATTGTCTTAACGCATTAGGAGAGATAGCGATGAATAAAATAACGCAATTTTCCCAAGGCTTATTTCAAGGTAACAAGCTGGTAATTGGTATCCCATATGGCTGGTTTATCTTGTTAGTAGCGATCCCCCTAATGATTGTGATGAAGATTAGTTTATCTGAAATGGAATCAACTTCTATTTCTAGTATGATTAGTTGGACCAATGGCTTACCAACACTGAAACTTAATTTCGCAAATTATCAATTTATATTTAGTGATTCGCTATACGTTAAAACTTTTTACTCTTCTCTTAAATATGCGCTGATTACAACTTTAATCTGCTTGGCTATTGGCTACCCCTTTGTTTACTTTATGGCGCGGGCGCCTAAGCACATTCAACCGACTTTGCTAATGCTGATTATGCTGCCATTTTGGACTTCATTTTTGCTGCGTATTTATGCATGGAAAACTTTGTTGGTAAGTAATGGCGTCATTAATAATGTGCTACTGAGTTTGCATGTCATTAAAGAGCCTTTGGCGATGATGAATAATTCATTCTCACTCACCATTGGCATGGTGTATTCATACTTGCCGTTTATGATTTTGCCACTATATGCCAATTTATCTAAATTAGATTTACGCTATTTAGAAGCGGCTGCCGACCTTGGCACCAGCCCATTTAAAGCATTTTGGCTCATCACCGTGCCGCTTTCAAAAGCGGGTATTATCGCGGGCTCCATGCTGGTGTTTATACCTGCGGTAGGCGAATATGTGATTCCAGAGCTTCTGGGTGGACCAGATACTTTGATGATTGGTCGCGTGTTGTGGGATGAATTCTTCAGTAATAACGATTGGCCAATGGCCGCCGCCGTGGCTGTCGTGATGATTGCCTTGATTTTAGTGCCGATGGCGATCTTAAATAGAGCGGAAGCCAGCTTAGAGGAGGGTAAATCATGAGCCAAGCTTCGAATAAAGTTTTTGCCAATGGCTGGATGTTCGCGGTTTATTTGTTTTTGTATTTACCTATCGTCACATTGGTTGTGTTTTCGTTTAACGATTCCAAACTGGTCACGGTTTGGTCGCATGCCAGTACACGCTGGTATAGCGCGCTAATGCAAGATGGTGATTTGATTTCCGCAGTGTCGTTATCGCTAAAGATTGCATTTTTGTCAGCCTTAATGTCAGTATTTTTCGGCACATTTACTGCGTTTGCGCTACATCGTTATTCGCGGTTTCGCGGCCGTACCATATTACATTCGATGGCAACTACGCCACTGGTGATGCCAGATGTGATTGTGGGTTTATCCTTGTTGCTGATGCTGGTTTCTTTGCAGCAATGGCTTGGCTACCCAGAACGCGGTTTGTTTACTATTTTGCTTGGCCATGCGCTTTTAGGTACAGCTTATGCGGCGGTAGTCGTGACTTCGCGCTTAAAAGAAATGGATGGCCGATTAGATGAGGCGGCGATGGATTTGGGTGCCAAGCCATTGCAAGTATTTCAATTGGTAACCTTGCCCTTGCTGGCGCCAGCGCTGGTTTCGGCATTTTTGCTCACATTCACCTTATCGTTTGACGATGTGGTGCTGTCATCCTTCTTGTCGGGCCCAGGGTTTAATACCATGCCAATGGTGATATTTTCACGTGCTAGGCTTGGCTTAAACCCCACCATTAATGCGGTGGCCACCGTGACGATTACCATAGTGAGTATTGCGGTCATAGCTTCCAGCTTTTACACCTCGCACGTTGAGCGTAAACGCAAACGTGAAATGGCACTGGCTTATAGCGACGGTAATAAATAAGAGATTTTTCATGACCTTAAAATTAAAGTACCCCAGTCTGCTTAAGCAAAACAGCACATTACTTTGCGGGAAGTGGATTGGCGCAGATTCAGGCGAAAGTATTGATGTCACCAACCCCGCCAATGGCAACGTCATTGCCACCGTACCCAGAATGGGACGTGCCGAAACCGAGCGTGCTATTTTGGCTTCGGCAGTCGCTCAAAAGTCTTGGAAAATGCTTACCGCCGCTGCGCGCGCAGCTATTTTAAAACGCTGGTTTGATTTAATAAAACTGCATGCTGATGATTTAGCGCAAATCCTCACGGCAGAGCAAGGTAAGCCCTTGGCTGAGGCTAAAGGCGAGGTGAATTATGGTGCTAGTTTTATAGAATGGTTTGCCGAGGAAGCTAAGCGCGTATATGGGGAGACTATTCCATCCCCTGCTGGCGACCGTCGTTTATTGGTCATTAAACAACCCATTGGGGTGACGGCGGCGATTACGCCATGGAACTTCCCGATTGCGATGATTACCCGCAAAGCCGCACCAGCATTGGCCGCTGGCTGCTCGATGATTATCAAGCCTGCAGAGCAAACGCCATTATCAGCCATTGCATTAGCAGTGCTTGCCGAAGAGGCCGGTGTGCCTAGCGGCGTGCTACAAGTCATTACAGGTAAGGCGCGCGAAATTGGTGCCGTGATGTGTGAAAGCCCTATTGTTACCAAACTTTCATTCACGGGCTCTACAGAAGTCGGTCGCATTTTAATGCGTCAATGTGCCGATACCATTAAAAAACTATCACTTGAACTCGGTGGCAACGCACCATTTATCGTGTTTAACGATGCTGATTTAGACGCCGCGGTTGAAGGCGCGATGATTTCTAAGTTTAGAAATGCAGGCCAAACCTGCGTATGCGCCAATCGACTATTTGTGCAAGATGGCGTGTTTGATGCGTTTGCTGAGAAATTGGCAGTAAAAGTAAACGCCTTAAAAGTGGGGGATGGCACTGCAGATGGCATCACACAAGGGCCGCTGATTGATAGCGCAGCCATTGAGAAAATTGAAATGCATGTGGCCGATGCCGTAAAAAAAGGTGCAAAACTTGTACAAGGCGGAAAACGCCATGCACTCGGCGGTACTTTTTTTGAGCCGACAGTATTGGCGGGTGTAACAACCGATGCACTCATTTTTAAAGAGGAAACTTTTGGTCCTGTTGCGCCATTATTTCGCTTCAAAACAGATGATGAAGTGATTGAATTGGCCAATCGCACCGAATTTGGCTTAGCTTCTTATTTTTATAGCCGCGATATTGGTCGTGTATGGCGCGTGGCAGAAGCGCTTGAATATGGCATGGTAGGCGTGAATACTGGCATGATTTCTAATGAAGTTGCGCCATTTGGTGGTGTAAAACAATCAGGCTTGGGACGCGAAGGTTCGCACCACGGTATTGATGAGTATTTAGAAATTAAATACATTGCAATGGCAGGGTTATAGATTATGGATTCTGACCTAGCAATTGATTGGCATGCCCGTGCTAAGGCATTAAAAATAGATGGCCTCGCAGTAATAAACGGCAAGCGTGTCGGTGCTGCGGATGGTGCCACTTTCGAATGTTTTTCTCCCATCGATAATCGTAAACTTTGTGATGTGGCGAGCTGCAAATCTGCTGATGTCGATTTGGCTGTGAGCGCCGCCCGCGCGGCTTTCAATGACCGCCGTTGGGCAGGATTGAGTCCTCGCGAGCGCAAACAAACCATGATTCGTTTTGCCGATTTAATACTTGTAAACAGAGAAGAATTGGCGTTGCTAGAAACGCTAGACATGGGCAAGCCGATTAACGCGAGTTTGAACGTAGACGTGAGTTCTGCCGCAAATACACTGCGCTGGTTTGGTGAGGCAATTGACAAGGTTTACGACGAAATTGCGCCTACGGAAGACCACACATTGGCGATGATTACGCGCGAACCAATAGGAGTCGTCGGCGCGATTGTGCCATGGAATTATCCCATTGCTATGGCGGCCTGGAAGATCGCTCCAGCGCTGGCTGCAGGCAATAGTGTAGTGCTAAAACCATCCGAAAAATCGCCGCTGACAGCATTAAAACTTGGCGATTTAGCCTTAGAATCGGGTATTCCAAAAGGCGTATTGAACGTAGTACCTGGCTTCGGCCCCAAGGCTGGCTCGCCGCTGGCGTTGCACATGGACGTAGACTGCATTGCATTTACTGGTTCAACTGGTGTGGGTAAGAAGATACAAGTGATGGCTGGGCAAAGCAACCTTAAACGCGCTTGGTGCGAGCTGGGCGGCAAGTCCCCCAATATCGTGTTTGCTGATTGCCAAGATATGGATAAGGCTGCCGCAGCCTCTGCGGGCTCAATTTTTTACAATCAGGGCGAGAGTTGCAATGCGCCTTCTAGACTTTTAATTGAACGTTCAATTAAAAATGAATTTGTGAAAAAACTATTAGAACAGCTGCCAAATTATCAACCAGGAAATCCGCTGGATGCTAATACTAGCATGGGCGCGATGGTAGATTGTGCACAGATGGATAATGTATTGAAATACATCGCCAGCGGTAAGGCGCAAGGCGCGAATCTATTGGCTGGTGGCGAAAGAGTGCGCACTGAAACGGGCGGTTTTTATATCAGCCCGACTATTTTTGATGATGTGACTAATGACATGACAATTGCGGCAGAGGAAATTTTTGGGCCAGTATTGTCGATTATTACTTTCGATACAGAAGAAGAAGCGATTCGCATCGCTAACGATACGCAATATGGCCTAGCGGCCGCTGTTTGGACGCGCGATATCTCTCGTGCGCATATAGTGGCCAAGCGCTTGCGTGCGGGCACTGTGCATGTGAATAGTTACGATGAAGATGACATTACTGTGCCGTTTGGCGGTTTTAAACAAAGCGGCAACGGCCGCGACAAATCGTTACATGCGTTAGAAAAATACACGGAACTTAAAACGACTTGGATTCGGCTTGCATAAGCCAAAGGAAATATCATGAATACAGTTACAGAGAAAAAGTTGAATGAAAAGCAAGCTAGCAACCAAGAGTTGCACAATCGCCGCCTAGCCGCTACACCACGAGGCATTAGCGTGATGGCAAGTTTTTTCATTGAAAAAGCACTTAATTCTGAGGTGTGGGATGTTGAAGGCCGCCGTTACATTGATTTTTCTGGCGGTATCGCCGTGCTGAATACTGGACACCGGCACCCAAAGGTGATGGCTGCAGTTGAAGCGCAGTTACAAAAATTTACGCATACATGCTATCAAGTGTTGCCATACGAAAGTTATGTATCGTTGGCCGAGCGTATCAATAAGCTTACGCCTGGTAATCACGCCAAAAAAACTTGTTTTTTCTCTAGTGGAGCTGAGGCGGTAGAAAATGCTATTAAAATTGCCCGCGCTAGTACTGGTCGCCCAGGCATTATTGCTTTTGCGGGCGCTTTTCACGGCCGTACTATGATGGGCTGCGCGCTCACGGGTAAAGTTGTGCCATATAAAGTGGGCTTTGGTCCATTTCCAGGTGAAATTTACCATTTACCATTTCCTATGCATTTGCACGGCATTAGCGCGGAGGATTCGCTAGAGGCCCTTCATACGCTTTTTAAAGCAGACATTGATCCTAAGCGGGTTGCAGCCATTATTTTGGAGCCAGTGCAAGGCGAGGGCGGATTTTATGTGACACCGCCTGCATTAATGAAAGCGCTGCGAAAAGAATGCGACGAACACGGTATTTTGCTGATTTATGATGAAGTGCAAACGGGCTTTGGTCGCACTGGTAAAATGTTCGCGGCAGAGCATTACGACGTGATTCCTGACATTATCACCATGGCCAAAAGCATGGCGGGCGGTACCACTTTATCGGCAGTATGCGGCAAAGCTGAAGTGATGGATGGCCCGGCACCTGGCGGTTTAGGTGGTACTTATGCAGGCAACCCGCTCGCGATTGCGGCTGCACATGCGGTGATTGATGTCATGGAAGAAGAAAAGCTGGTCGCGCGTAGCAATTATTTAGGCGAAAAGCTCGCCAAGCGGCTAAAAGTCGCACAAACTAAAGTGCCTGCGCTCAAGGAGATTCGCGGGTTAGGCTCGATGATAGCGGCAGAATTTTTTGACCCTAAAACGAATGAGCCATCCACCGACGCAATGAAGCGCGTGCAAGCGGCTGCCCTAGAAGAAGGCCTAATCTTGTTAAGCTGCGGTGTGTATGTGAATACACTACGTTTTTTATATCCACTGACCATTCAAGACAATGTGTTTGATGAAGCCCTTGATATTTTAGATCGCGCACTTTTAAAAGCTTAATAAGCTAAATTTAAGAATCGATATGGACGATACCATTTCAACTGCAAAAACTGAAACCGTGGAGCAAGCCAAATTGCGCATGCAGGCGGCAGGCGTGCATACAGTGATTGCGCAGTTTGTGGATATTCATGGCTCACCTAAAGGTAAGTATATCCCGCTTGCGCACTTGGAAGATATTCTTGGAGCAGGTGCAGGGTTTGCTGGACCGTCGATTTGGGGTACGGGCTTACCGCGCAACGGCCCACGCTCAGAGTTTTACGGTAAAGGCGATATAAACTCACTTCAAGCATTGCCTTGGATGCCAGGTTACGCGCGCATTGTGTGCAGTGGTATGGTGGATGGAGAACCATTTTCAGGCTGCTCGCGCCGTGTTTTATTGAAACAAATTGAGCGCCTAAACGCACGAGGCTGGACGCTGAATGTGGGTATAGAACCAGAGTTTTTTTTAGTGAATAAAGATGAACATGGTCGGCCAATCCCTTGTGTTAAAGATGACCAAGATAAGCCTTCTTATGATTTAAAAGCACTGGCAAGAGTGCGTGATGTGTTGCACCGCATGGAGACTGGGCTTACGGTATGTGGATTCGACGTATTTCAAATCGATCACGAAGACGCCAGCGGCCAATATGAACTCAATTATCACTACTGCGATGCGCTTAAAGCCGCTGATCGTTTTATTTTGTTTAAAATGGCTGCAGACTATATTGCCGAAGAGGCGGGTTTAACTTTTACACTTATGCCCAAACCTTTTGCAGATCGCCCTGGTAGTGGTTTGCACCTGCATTTGTCGTTAACAGATGCCCAAGGCAAGGCTGTCATGGCAGATAAAACCGACTCGCATGGCATATCAAAAACAGGGCGTGAATGTATTGCTGGCTTACTGGCGCACAGTCCAGCATTGGCAGCCTTTCACGCGCCATCGGTTAATTCATACAAGCGCTTGGTAGTAGGCCGCTCACTCTCTGGCACCACTTGGGCGCCCGCGCACATTGGTTGGGGCTACAACAATAGAACTACAGTGTTAAGAGTTGTTGCTGGACGTATGGAATTTCGTTTGACCGATGGCAGCAGCAATATTTATGCTGCGTTAGCTTCAACCATTGCTGCAATGCTAGATGGTGTAGAACAAAATTTATCACCGCCCATTCCAATTGATGAAGATATTTATGAGTGGGATGACAAAGAATTTAAGCGGCATCGCGTGAAAACTTTGCCGCAAACCCTGGGTGAAGCACTACAAGCACTTACAGCTGACACATCCCTTGCCAAGGCGTTGGGCGATGATTTTGTTGCGGAGTATTTGGCAACCAAAACGCCAGAATGGATTGATTATTGCCGCTCAGTGAGCGATTGGGAATACAAACGTTATTTATCTTGGCCTTAGTGTATAGCTTTAATCATAGTTACTGTGTGTTTTTGTAGTAATTTATATGAAAAGTGATGTAACACCTTCATATTAAATGGAATTATTTTTTTTTCTGCTAATTCTGGGTTAGTATAACGCCTATGCAATTTAGGTTGAAAAGTTTTAGTTGGGCATCACATCTGATAACGATGGTTTGTATGTTCGCCCCTGCAGTTGTGCTTTCAGCCCCAGCTTTACCTGATACTGGCAATCTGCCACGTATCGAAACTCAGCCCGCCCCGCCAATCATTACCAGTCCGAATATCGAGAAGAAAGAAGATTCGAATTACCCTGCGGTAATGCCAGAAACCTCAGACATTAAAGTGAATGTTGATCATCTTAAATTTACTGGCAACAAAAATATCAGTGATGCTGAGCTAACCACGTTATTGAGCCCGCATTTAGGACCGTCTTTGGGAATGAAAGAGTTAAATCAACTGGCTGCCTTGGTGACGCGATATTATCGCCAACACGGTTTTATGCTGGCAGAAGCTTATTTGCCGGAACAAGACATTACTCAAAATTCATTAGAAATCGCAGTGGTAGAAGGTTATTTGGGTGAGCTGAAGTTGCAAACAAAAGGCAAGTTAGATGAAGCTTTTTTGAAGAAAATGGCTACACATGATTTGGCAAATAATGACGCTATTAAGGAATCGAGTTTGGTTAAAAATATTACTTTAATTAACTCCTTACCTGGGCTAAATGCAACTTCTGAGCTTTCACCAGGAAAAGAGGTTGGATATAGCGATGCTGTCATTGATGTGGAAGCATTGCCGCTTGTGACTGGATTTGTTGCTGCAAACACCTACGGTAATCGATTCACTAGCAGGGAGGTGTTGAGTGCAGGGATATATTTGAATAACCTTGCGGGAAGGGGAGATCGGCTAGGGTTGAATTTAAAAACCTCCAATGGCGAGCGTCAGCGCAATGCGCAGCTGGGTTATATTGTGCCTATTCATGAAACAGGCACCATGCTTAATTTAAATGTTGGATATTCAGATTATCGCTTGGG
>JANYCB010000090.1 GCA_025360485.1 Methylotenera sp.
GTCACGCTGGATAACGGTCACAAGCTAGTAGCTTATACCGGCGGTAAGATGAAAAAAAATCATATCCGCATTCTGGCTGGCGACAAGGTGACCTTAGAGTTATCACCTTACGATATAAATAACGGTCGTATTACATTTAGACATATTGAATCTAAAACAGCTTATAGCCCGCCTAAAAGACGCACATATTAAGTATTTCTGCTTAAAGCCAGCGTCAATGCTGGCTTTTTTGTTGTCTATACATGAATAGTTAAGATTTATTAAGAAATTGGTATGAAAAATATACAGACCGATATATTGCTAGTGGGCGGCGGCATTATGAGCGCCACGCTTGGTATGTTGCTACACAAGCTGGACCCTAGTTTAAGCATCACCATGGTGGAACAGCTACCCGATGTAGCATTAGAAAGCTCTGCGGCGCTTAACAATGCTGGGACGGGCCATGCGGGTTACTGTGAGCTCAATTACACACCACAAGCCGCTGATGGAAGCATTTCCATTGATCGCGCACTAGAAATCAATGCCGCATTTGAGCTTTCGCTACAATTTTGGTCACACCTAGTAGAAACCAATGCCTTGCCTGAGTCCAGTCAATTTATTAGCAAAACCCCGCATTTAAGCTTTGTATGGGGCGACAAAAATATTGCTTTTTTAAAACATCGATACGAACTACTTAAACAGCACCACTTGTTTGAAGACATGCTATTTAGCGATAGTTTTGCTCAGCTGCAAGCATGGATGCCCTTAATAATGGCAAATAGAAATGCTAAAGAACATGTGGCTGCAAGCTATGTGAGTAATGGCTCTGACGTTGATTTTGGCGCGCTAACACGGCATTTGGTAGCACACCTCAAAGCGCAAGCAAACTTTAACTTACTCACCAATACGCAAGTGCGAAAACTAGATAAAGTAAAAAACCGCACTAAAGATAATAGCTGGCACGTAAAACTGTATGACTTAAAAACTCAGCACACTAAAACCATCAACGCTAAATTTGTATTTTTAGGTGCAGGCGGTGGCGCTTTGCCACTATTACAAAAAGCAGACATCGATGAAAGCAAAGGCTATGGCGGCTTTCCCGTCAGTGGGCAATGGTTAATTTGCAACAATCCAGACACCATCCAGCAACACCAAGTTAAAGTGTATGGCAAAGCCGCTATAGGCGCACCACCAATGTCTGTACCGCATTTAGATACGCGTATGATTGATGGCAAACCTGCCCTGCTGTTTGGCCCATTTGCTGGATTTACCACCAAGTTTTTAAAAACGGGCTCAAAGTTAGATTTGGCAAAATCAGTAAAAGCAAATAATTTCAAGGCGCTAGTGGGCGTGGGCAGGCACAATTTAGATTTGACTAAATACTTAATGAAAGAAGCCACACAAACACATGAGCAGCGCATGAATGCCTTACGTGCATTTTTGCCAGAAGCAGTGAGCGCCGATTGGAAACTGGAAAATGCTGGCCAACGCGTACAGATCATCAAAAAATGTAACAAAAAATGGGGTAAGTTAGAATTTGGTACAGAGATTGTTGCCTCAAAAGATGGTACTTTAGCTGCATTACTTGGCGCCTCTCCAGGTGCTTCTACCAGCGTACAAGCCATGATAACCGTTATTGAACGCTGTTTTGAGAACCAAATTAACTCGCAAGGTTGGCAGGATAAAATTAAACAGCTAGTGCCCTCTTATGGCGAATCGCTGATTGAAAACGCAACATTGCTAAAACAAGTGCGTCAACGTACTTTGGTAACACTCAAATTGATTTAAACTTTAATTAGACTGCGTTGCCGACGTGCTTCATACAAGCAAATTCCGCTGGCCACGCTCACGTTAAGGCTTTCTACCGAGCCAAACATTGGAATTGTCACCAACGCGTCACACGTCTCCGCCGTTAAGCGGCGTATACCGTCACCCTCAGCGCCTAATACAATCGCAATTGGACCGTCTAGCTTGGTGTTAAGCAGGCTGGAAGGCGCGTCCATAGTCGTTCCAACAATAAACACGCCAGCGTCTTTTAGCTCACGCAAAGTACGCGCCAAATTGGTTACCGCGATAAACGGCACAGTCTCGGCTGCGCCGCAAGCAACCTTGCGTACAGTCGCGTTCAAGCCTACTGCGCGGTCTTTAGGTGCTATAACGGCATGTACGCCCATGGCATCGGCCACTCGCAGGCAGGCACCAAGGTTATGCGGATCTTCCACGCCGTCTAGCACCAAGAAAAATGGTGGTTCTTTCAGATCAGATTCCAAAATATCATGAATATCTTTGTATGGAATCGGTGTGTCGATGACGAGTGCAACCACGCCTTGATGCCGACCATTCAAGCCAGCCAATCCATCCAAACGACTTCGCTCTACTTGCATCACACGCACGTTAGCGCATTCCGCCATATTGAGTAGATCTTTCATGCGTGCATCGATTCTATCTTTATCGATCAAAATTTCTTCAATACTTGTTGCGTGTTGGCGCATGCGACTTAAAACCGCGTGAAAGCCAAATAATATACGTGCGTCGCTCATCGTTTGGGCTTGCCTTTATTTTTGCTGTGTTTTGTGTGTTGTTTGTTTGCAGGCTTGGTTGGCACTTTTTTCTTTCCGCCAGAGCGGTCGTGCTTCGCTTTTTCTAGCGCCCGCGTGCTTAGCGGTTTAAAATCTGCCGGAACCTTATCTTTATTGGCACTTAATGTTCTTTTATGAGCATTGCCAGAAGCCGCATGGATATTGGCTTGTGGCTTAACACTTAAATGTGAAGAATGACTTACTAAACTAAAATCAATCTTGCTAGTTTCTAAATCTACACGGGCGACTTTAACTGTCAGCCTATCGCCTAACCTAAATCTCACGTGCGTGCGTTCCCCAACCATTTCGTGACGCGCTTTGTCATAATTAAAGTAATCGTTGCCCAATTCCGTCACATGCAACAAACCTTCCACATACACGCCATCTAACGCTACAAATACGCCGAAACTGGTAACCCCCGCCACCGTTCCTTCGTATATTTCGCCAATTTTGTCTTGCATGTAATAGCATTTAAGCCAATTGTTCACATCGCGTGTGGCTTCATCGGCCCGTCGTTCGGTCATCGAGCAATGCACGCCTAAATTATTCCAATCTTTTGCCTTATATTTTTCGCCACTCACCACGGCTTTTATGGCGCGGTGGGTTAATAGGTCAGGGTAACGGCGAATTGGCGAAGTAAAGTGCGCATAAGCCTCATAGGCAAGACCAAAGTGACCGACGTTATCTGGGCTGTAAACCGCTTGCTGCATAGATCTTAGCAACACTGTTTGCAGCAACTGTGCGTCAGGTCTGTCTTTAATTTGTTGCATTAACTTACCATAATCTTTAGCGTGCGGCTTTTCGCCACCGCCCACACTAAAACCAACCTCACCCATAAAAGTACGCAACGCTTCTAATTTCTCGGGTGTTGGGCCTTCGTGGATGCGGTATAGAGCCGCATGTTCGTGCGTTTTGAGGAAATCAGCGGCACAAACATTGGCCGCCAACATACACTCCTCAATGAGTTTATGCGCATCGTTACGCTGAACAGGAATGATTTTATCAATTTTGCCATTATCATCAAAAATCATCATGGTTTCGGTCGATTCAAACTCGATTGCGCCACGTTTTTCGCGCTGCGCCAGCATCAATTTAAATAGCGCATAAAGATTTTGCGCATGCGGCATCAGCCAAGCATATTCTTTAGCTAACTCACCTTGCGGATTTTCCAGCATATCCGCCACTTTGGTGTAGGTCATGCGCGCTTTGGATCGCATTACTGAAGGGTAAAATTTGTATTGTTTGACAATCCCCAAGCCATCAATTTGCATGTCACACACCATGCATAAGCGCTCCACATCTGGGTTGAGCGAGCATAAACCATTCGACAAAGCTTCTGGCAACATAGGAATCACGCGACGCGGGAAATACACCGAATTACCTCGCTCAAACGCTTCTTTATCCAATGCGTCATCAGGCTTTACGTAAAAACTCACGTCTGCAATCGCCACCACCAAGCGCCAGCCAGCGCCATGTTTTTCCGCGTACACTGCATCATCAAAATCGCGCGCAGTTTCGCCATCGATAGTAATCAGCGGCAACTCGCGCAAATCAATGCGGCCTTTATAATCTGCCGCTTGGACTAGCTTTGGAATACTTTCTGCCTGATGGATTGCCGCAGGCGAAAACTCGTGCGGCAATTTATGCTTACGCAGTGCAATTTCGATCTCCATGCCACTATCAGCATAGTTGCCCAAAATCTGCACCACTTTGCCCATAGGGTGCGCACCAGAGGATGGCTGCGCGGTCAACTCTACCATCACCACCTGACCTGGCTTAGCGCCCATGTCGAGGTGATAAGGTATCAGAATATCTTGATTGATGCGTCTATCTTCGGCCGCTACAATGGTGACGCCCTGACCTTGTATGACGCGTCCAACTAACGATTTGGTACTACGTTCTAAAACCTCAACGATTTTGCCTTCAGGTCTGCCTTTTCTATCTAGTCCGCTCATGCGCACCATGGCACGATCACCATGCATCACTTGCGCCATCTCACGCGGCCCTAAAAACAAATCTTCAGGATGCTTGACCTTGTCATCTGGCACCAAAAAACCAAAGCCATCTGGATGGCCTTGCACCGTGCCTGCAATCGCATGGATTTTTTCCGTCAAGCAAAGCGCGCCCTTACGATTGCGCATAATCTGCCCTTCACGCTCCATCGCATTCAGGCGCTTATTAAAGTTGTCACGCTCAACATCTTTGATATCCAACAAGGTATAAACCTGCTCTAGACTTAATGGAACTCCTTGGTCGGTAAGCAACTGTAACACTAGTTCACGACTAGGCAACGGTGCTTCGTATTGCGCGGCTTCTCTGCCTGCGTGAGGGTCGTTATGTCGTTGATTATGCTTTTTTGTTGACAAGTTATTTGCTTTCTATAAAATTCGGCGCATTATTAAGTGTTTAAATGATTGCCCAGATGGCGGAATTGGTAGACGCGCAGGTTTCAGATACCTGTATCGAAAGATGTGGAGGTTCGAGTCCTCTTCCGGGCACCAAATATTTTACTTTAAACAACATTGAGACTACATTAAATGCTTATTTGATTAATTGTTACCAATAAAAAATCCACTAGCCTACTCATTTAGCTAATGTGCTATTCTACTCTCGTACCTGCCATCTTTACTATCTAACTAAACACTACTCTAAACCTACCCTATAGGCAAAGTCATCTCTGGGCAGAATCTTAGATGCTCAACAGCAAGACCCATATTGAATATTGGAAAAAGAACCCCAAATTCTGAGTTGGTTACAATATTTCTATAGATAATGATTTATATGACTTAAGTCAACATTAAAACTCCAAACTGAAATGATAATGAACTTGCTGAAACTGAGATAAATATAAAAAATCTAGTGATTGGCATGTTTTTTGCTTAAGATTATACTTTAGAGTTAATGTTTAAATTAAAAATGAATGGAGCATACTTGAATGGCCACTGTAATGGATAATCAGAACTGGGATATACTGATTGAAGTTATTCGACGCTCTTATACAATCAAGAAGCATATTGATTTTTTTAGCTGGCAGCAAAACTATCTATCGAGCATTTTTCCGCATGACGTTTTAATCGCTGTATGGGGTGATTTTAATAATAATCAACTTAGCTATGATATTTCCTCAAAAATTCCTGGAATTCGTACACAGGCCTTACAAAAATCTCCAGGCCGCATGGATAGCCTAATGGCCGATCTTTATCATAAATGGCTTATAAACGGCGAGAAATGGTATCGGATCAACAATTTTGTTACCGATAGTGATGCTTACACATTGCCAGCATTTCTAAATAATAAACTATCCAATATGCAATCACTGTTGGTCTATGGAGTACGCGATGAACGCGGAGATAATGATTGTTTGTATGTCTTCATGGATCAAAGCAAAGAGTTTCCAGTCACCCCCCCCGTATTGGGAATGTTAATGCCTCACCTTGATACAGCTTTGCGTCGAATTGAAAATATTGAAGGTAAAAATGAAGACGAGCTGTTAGAAGAACATCTACAAGGAATTTCTGACAGAGAGCAAGAAATAATTCACTGGTTGAGATTAGGCAAGACTAATTTTGAAATCAGTATTATTCTTGGCATAAGTACCAATACGGTAAAAAATCACTTAAAACGAATTTTCAAAAAATTGGATGTTTCTTCTCGCGCACAAGCAGTTGCGACTTGCTTTCCATCCAAGCTAAATTAAGTCAATTTGATTGCCAAAAATCTTTAAAATGAACTATCAGAAAAGCTAAATGGCGTACACACAAACCAATTCAAAAACTCTACTGCGAAGACGCAGCAACTTGAGTCAAACAATTCAGCAACTCCTTGATAGCGCAGCTATTGTCGGGGTTACTTTGGGACTTGTGCAATATCATTTTGAAGATATCGGGAGATCAACCGCCCGTTATACGGTTATGTTGTTAGTATTACTTGGCATACTTGCACTAACCTATGACAAATTTGCCATTTATAGAAGTAATGCACACTTTATAGACAAAGCACTCAATTTATTGAAAGCTTGGACGCTATCTTTCCTATTGCTAATTGTAATTGCCTTTTTAACAAAGCACAGTGCAATATATTCCAGATATTTGATTGGCCAACTATTTGTTTTAGGCTATTTTATTCAATTATTATTGCATTTTCTGTTCAGGGTTGTTTATCAAAAAATAATTCTACGTGCACAGCAAAATGAAAATGTACTTATAGTTGGGCAAAGTAGATTGGCCTATTACCTACAAAATAAAATTTCTAGTAACCCATGGATTGGTGAGCAAGTGATTGGATTTATTCCGCTGCCTGATGACAATACCCCTGAGTCTGGAAGAACAGCGTCCGGAAGATCACGCGATCCAGAAGCACTGGGAAATATTGAAGATTTACCTGCCATAATTGACCAACATGCTATAAGCACAATCTATATCGTCACGCCACTTAAGTCCTCAAAAGCGCTAGAAAATATCTATATGAATACATTGGATAAACACGTTTCTATTCACTGGATCCCAGATATTTTTTCATTACGACTGGTCAATCATAGTGTTAGAGAAATTTCTGGAATTCCTGTCATTACACTTTCAGAAACTCCGCTAATAGGTATGCGCATGCTTCAGAAAGCGCTAGAAGATAAAGTGTTATCTATTCTAATTTTAATAGCAATTAGTCCGATACTAGTTCTTGTAGCCATCGCCGTCAAACTGAACAGTCCAGGGCCCATATTTTTTAGACAAAACCGAGCTGGATGGAGCGGAAAGTCATTCAGAATTTGGAAATTTCGTAGTATGTATGTTCATCAAGAAGAAGCTGGGAAGCTAAGACAGGCTGAAAAAAACGATAGCAGAATAACCAGTGTGGGCGCTTTTATTCGCAAAACCAGCTTAGATGAACTGCCGCAGATATTCAATGTTCTAGCTGGGGACATGTCTTTAGTTGGTCCACGACCCCATGCTTTACAACACGACGAAGAGTATTCGCGAAGAATTTTTGATTATTATGCGCGACATCATATTAAGCCAGGCATTACAGGTTTGGCTCAGGTGCGTGGATTAAGAGGTGAAACCAAGGATATTAGTCAAATGATTCATCGCATTGAGTCAGACATCGAATACATCAACAACTGGTCTGTATGGCTAGATATTACTATAATATTCCGTACCGTTTTTGCATTCACAGGTGAACAAGCTTTCTAGCTTTAGTGAGCTTGCTGCATATTACCATTTACACAAAATTTGTTTTATACCAATAGGGAATTCGTTATACTGAACGCTATTAATGGTCGCACTTCAAACTTGAATCTGTCAATATTAAAAACCATAAAACCATTACTGCGTGACGCACTTGCCGAGTGGCTGTTTTTATCTGAAATTAGCAATCCTGATAAACGAGCTAAGGGCAAGCTAACTGTAGTTACCTTTCACCGCGTCTTGCCCGAAAACCTGCGTCAGCAATACCCTTATCCAGGCATAAGTGTAACGCCTGAGGAGCTACGTTGGTGTTGTGGCTTTTTTAATACTTACTTTTCAGTAGGCCCACTCACTAGCATTTATGAACGATGGTTAAATGGAGAACTACCTGAAAAACCGTTTTTGGCAATCACTTTTGATGATGGGCAGCTGGATAATTTTCAATACGGCTTACCCATACTGGATGAGTTTGATTTCAAAGCCACATTTTATATCCCTGCATCGAATATCGATGAAGAGATCATACTTTGGCATGACCAAATTGGGTATTGTGCACTTGCCGCCAGAAACAATGGTGAAAAAGCCATGCAAAAAACGCTTGAACTAGCACAGACCTATGGTGTTCCAGTTAAACCTACCAGTGCATTTGAAAATCACATTATCCAACATTCAAAGCGTATCTCACCTGAAAAACGCAAACAATTCATCGAAGCGCTTGAGCATATGCTGAAAACTTCACCTCCCGAATGGGGAAGACTAATGACCTGGGATGAGATTCGTCTTATGCATCAACAAGGACATGAGATTGGGTCACACTCGATGACACATTCACTGATGCCTCAATGTAAGGATAAGGAGTTAGAATACGAGACTATCGAATCAAAACGACGGCTGGAAGAAGAACTCAATACTGAAATAGCATCATTTTGCTACCCCAATGGCAATTGCGATGCTCGCTCTGAGAACGCTGTCCGCATAGCTGGCTATACAAATGCAGTCACCACACAATGGGGCAAGAACCAGCCATGGCAACCCCATTTACAGCTTAAGCGTTGTGATGTGAATATATTCAACAACCAAAATCGTAAACAACAACTTTCTGCTGCTCGCTTTTCTTTACGTTTAAGTGGCTTACAGCCAGGACTTTAGCTGATGCCATCACCCTCGTCACTAAAACCAAACTAATGGGGCAGATTTAGAAAGATAACTATAGTGAAGTTAGCCTATTTTTGCAGTGAATACCCATCACGTTCACACACTTTCATTCGACGTGAAATCAATGAACTACGTCGTCGTGGCGCATCTATTGATGTCTATGCCTTACGCCGACCCAAACCAGAGGATCTCATATCAGCGCTTGATCATCAGGAATTTGAACAAACGGTCAATATTTTGCCTGTCAAGCCTTGGCAACTTATCCTTATTCATACGCAAATGTTTATCCGCAAACCGCTGAGATATCTGCACACACTGAAGACCGCACTAGGACATCATCTTCCGGGTTCTAAAAATACTTTGTGGTCTTTGTTTCAATTTGCTGAAGGCATCTTACTAGCTCACCATCTACAACAAAAACCAGTTCAACATTTACACATTCATTTTGCCAATACTGGTGCAAATGTCGGAATGATTGCTTGTAATTATTTACAACTTGGCTGGTCGATGACCCTACACGGAACTTCCTGCTTTGATTACCCTTACGGACCTCTACTAGGATCAAAACTTAAAAGATGCACATTTGCCAATTGCATTTCATATTTTGGCTTATCTCAGGCATTTCGCGCAATCGACCGACAATATTGGCATAAACTGTTTGTGTCACGTTGCGGCATCGAATTAGATGCAGTCAATCTCGCCAAATCTAATCGGGCTAATTATCAAAAAAATCATTCTATCATTCGCATCATTTCAGTTGGCCGTCTGCATGTCGAAAAAGGCTACCCAGTGATGATTGACGCTTTTTTTGACGCCTTGAAAGTTGTTCCAGATATGGAACTTGTTCTTCTGGGTGATGGTCCTTATCGGAATGAACTAGAAGCTTATGTCAAAGAAAAAGGCATTGCAGATAAGGTGACTTTCCGAGGATCGGTACCAGAGCAAACCGTTCTTGATGAAATGGTACATGCCGATATTTTTGCGCTTTCTTCCTTCATGGAAGGCATTCCCATGGTGCTAATGGAGGCCATGATTCTTGAGATTCCAGTGATAGCACCGCGTCTAGCAGGCATACCAGAATTGGTCATCGATAAGAAAAATGGCTTGTTGTTTGATCCAGCATGCTCATCACAAATGGCGGAATTTATCATCGAACTTGCTCAGGATAAGAAAAAACGTCTGCGCTACGGTAGAGCTGGTAAGCAGAAAGTACTGGCTGAGTTCACTATTGAAAAAGGTGTGGGGAATTTATGGCAACGCTTCCTTGAATTGGATAAAATCAAAAGCTAGTCGTTGACCAATGCTTTTTATAGCGCGTACTTAGCTATTATGTTTCCTTATATCCTTGAGGATTTTTGGATTGCCAACGCCACGCGTCTTGACACATGGCGCTTATATCGAGTTTTGCTCTCCAGCCCAATAATGATTCCGCAAGACTTGGGTCTGCAAAACAAGTAGCAACATCCCCTGGACGGCGCGCAACAATACGGTACGGTATAGCCTTGCCACTAGCTTTTTCAAACTCCCTTACCAATTCAAGCACACTACAACCTTTTCCAGTTCCCAAATTAACTGTAATCAACCCAAAATGATTATCTAATGCCTGCAAAGCAGCAAGGTGACCAAGTGCTAAATCTACCACATGAATATAATCACGTACGCCGGTACCATCTATCGTAGGATAATCTGAGCCAAACACATTAAGTTCAGCCAGTCGCCCAATAGCTACCTGCGTTATATATGGCATCAGATTATTAGGTATACCACTCGGGTCTTCTCCTATCATGCCACTCTCATGTGCCCCAACAGGGTTAAAATAGCGCAAAATTGCAATTTTCCATTGTTCATCTGATGCTGAAAGATCCTGGTAGACTTGCTCTACCATTAGTTTAGATCGTCCATATGGGTTAATTGGCCCTAGAGGACAATCCTCTCTGATTTGAATGTCGTCGGGCATATCATATACTGTAGCAGATGAGCTAAACACGATACGTTTGACATCGAACTCTGACATTACCTCAACTAATGCAATACTGCCTGAAACATTATTGTCGTAATAAGTAAGAGGTTTTCTAACGGATTCACCCACGGCTTTATGTCCTGCGAAATGAATTACTGCACTAATATCATGTTTCAAGAACAATTCCCGTAATGCGGTGCGGTTACGAACATCACCATTCCTGATTACAAGAGAACGTCCTGCTAATTTCTCTACGCGTTTGAGAGACTCCATTTTACTATTGCTGAAGTTATCCAGAACAACAACTTCAAACCCAGCATTCAACAGCGCAAGAGAGGTGTGGGAGCCTATGTAACCAGCACCACCAGTAACGAGTATGCTCATGGGAATATATCCCATAATTTGTAATTTACGCCATCCAAATCATTGATCATTTGTATATGCAAGTACACCAAACTCCTCTCTATCTCGCAAAACCTCATTAACCAAATCTATACCTATCTTTTCAGCACCACTTGAAAAACCATACACTAGCACCATATCACACAAGATATTTATGCTTCGTGGTATTCCCTTGCTAGCTTCAGCAATACGTTCTATAGCTCGAATAGTAAACAGACTTTTTTCACGCCCTGCTCTGCTTAGACGATGCGTAATGTATTTAGCAACTTCCATAGCAGGTAAAGGTGGGATAAAATAATCAACTGCAACACGCTGTATAAATTGTTGCATATCAGGCCTGCGAAGAAGATCTCTTAATTGAGGCTGTCCAACAAGAATAATTTGTAACAACTGATCCTTATCTGCATTGATGTTGGAAAGCATTCGTAATGACTCCAAAGCTCCTGGACTCAAATTCTGCGCCTCGTCTATGATTAAAACCACTCTTTGTCCAGTAGCATAACTGGAAATCAAAAAATTCTGAAACGCATCATATAATGCCAACTCAGACAATCCTTCATAAGACTGTCCAAAAGCCAGCATGATCCAGCCTAACATATCATCAATATTCTGGTGCGTGTTATAGACAATGCCCACCTTTATATCGGAATCAATATTATTAAGTAAATGACGAACTAATGTCGTTTTCCCGCAGCCAATTTCACCGCATATCACGATAAATCCTGCGCGATTCGCAATACCATATTCAAGCATGGCGTAGGCCATGCCATGTCGATGACCAAAAAATAGAAAATCTGGATCAGGTTGGATAGAAAATGGCTTCTCTTTCAATCCATAAAATTCTTCATACATATCAAAAATCCCTATATTTTTTGTATATTCTTTAGCAAACCGTAATACAGTTAAGAAATTATGCTTACTGTCATGTTGGATACATAAATAGTGCGTCCAGAATGCGTTCTGCTGCATGTCCATCGCCAAACGGATTAATAACTTGTGACATAGCGTTATAAGCATCTTGATTATCGAGCAGATTGGAAACCGCATCAACGATACACGCACGGTCGGTTCCCACCAAAATTGCTGCGCCAGCAGCTGCAGCTTCTGGTCTTTCTGTACTTTCGCGCAACACCAGTACTGGCTTCCCTAATGAAGGCGCTTCCTCTTGCACCCCACCCGAATCAGTCAATATAAGAGTGGCTTTGTCCATGGCTAATACAAACTCTTCATAATCAAGCGGCTCTAGCAGTGACACTCGAGAATGCTGTCCTAACAAAGGCATGACGGTTTCCCTTACTCGCGGACTCAAGTGTACTGGAAAAGTAACTTCAACATCAGGATAACGATCAAGAATTTCTAACAATGCTCGGCACACATTACCAATCGGTTCGCCTTGATTTTCACGGCGGTGGGCTGTCACTAAAATATTGCGTGGCTTGTCAGTTTTTATATCAAGTTTTGTTTCGCTCTTTCCCTTACGCTCAAGAATCCAAAGCAATGCATCTATCGAAGTGTTTCCTGTGACCAAAATTTTGGACGGATCTATTCCTTCGCGCAGGAGATTCTGTTTTGCTCCTTCGGTTGGGGGGAAATGCATTTCTGCCAGCCTAGCAGTTAAGCTACGGTTGATTTCTTCCGGAAATGGCTGGTAGCGATCACCAGTACGAAGGCCTGCCTCAACATGGGCAACGGGAATTTTGTGATAAAAAGCAGCCAATGCCCCGGCAAATGTCGTTGTAGTATCCCCCTGTACAATCACCCAGTCTGGCCTATGAGATTCTATTGCATCATACAATCCTCGCAGACTAGCATTGGTGACATGCACCAGATCTTGATTAGCTTGCATAATATCCAAGTCAATATCCGCTTCTATATCAAACACTTTCATCATTTGATCCAGCATTTCTTTATGCTGACTGGTGCGTACAACAGTGACCTTGAAGCGATCAGGTAGGGCTCTTGCTGCAAAAATAACGGGGGCGAGCTTAACAGCTTCAGGACGGGTGCCAATAATTACCATAAGTTTTTTTTGTGACATGATTTTCCTAATTACTTTTTGGTTGTACAAGCTCGGCAAATAAACACCTTATGAATTGCAGGTTCGTCACTAAATACCGCATAAATAGGCGACGTGGTTCTTGTAGCATTCTGTATGTCCACTCTAGACCTAAACTCTGCACCCAGCTTGGTGCCCGACGGCGCAAGCCAGCTAGAACATCAAAGCTACCGCCAACCCCAATAGCCATACCCACACCAAGACGCTCCCACTGTTCCTCTATGAATAACTCTTGCCTAGGAACACCCATCCCAACCAGTAGGATACTGGCTCCGCTTTGCTTTACCTTATCAGCTCTTGTTGCCGCATCATTAGAGGAAAAATAACCATCTGCATAGTCCACTTGAAGTCCAGGAAATTTATTCCGTAGTCGGTTAGCTAATACTTCCACGATGCTGCTGGTCGCACCAAGTAAGTAAATGCCTTTTTTCTCCACAACAGCCCGCTCGCAAATCGATTCAACAAGGTCAACACCTGTGACTCGCTCAGGCAGCGGCTTATCCAACCATGGAGCAATCCACACAAGAGGCTGTCCATCAGCAACAATGATTGAAGCATTATCAACAAATTTTTGCAGCTTGGCGTCGCCCCTCATCATCATCAATATGGCCACATTGACTGTACATAGCCAACCCCTCTTACCTTCGGCAAGATCTTTAAAAATAGCATCTGTTGTTTGAGACAGGGTAAATGGGTCGAACTTACTGTTCAACAAGGTAACTCGATTTTTCATCATAACCAACGATTTCTCAACATCATGGCGTCGACGAAAAATTTCGTTGCCCAGTTTGGAAAACTAAATGGAGCATAGCGCCCCCATATAGGCTGTGAGCCTTTGATTGCCCCGCGTATATCAAGGTTGGTCGTATTGATATCTTGGCATCCCATTACATAATCTGTTGCCTTAATCACACTGGTACGATAAATCTCTTCATTTGTTCGAGCGAATAGCTTTGCCCAGATGATAGAAAATTGACAATTTCCGGTAAGGCAACAATATTTCGTAATTGTTTTCCCATCTACACTGATTTGCCCCGGCAGAAAACCATCATCCCCCACATACTTAAGCGCCGCATCAGCACAACGTTTAGCTGCATCTAAATATCTCTGTTCATTCAACAATAAACCTGACTCAAGCAATCCTCGTGTAGTGTAAGCAATCGTGTGTGTGTATGGCGCTACACCTTTTTCAAATGAACAATTATCAAAGAAACCAGTGGCCTGTTGTTCTACGACTGCCCAATCAAGATTGGCACGAGCCACCCGTTCTCGTTCTGAATCGTATTCGACCTGGTTCATGCGAAGTACCGCCCATGCTGACCGCGTATTGTAAGTATGCGGAGTGTTCATGTGCTCAAAACGCGTCCACCTACCTTGGTCGTCGGCTACACGCACAAGCCAGTCTGCTGCTCGCTTCGCTGCGTCTTTAAAAGTAGTGTCTCCAGTTTTCTCATAAGCGCGTACTAGTCCAAACAAGTCCTGACCAGTATCAAATACAATCCCATCAGTACCGTATTTTGGGTTAGCAAATGACCCATCCTCGTTTTGTACACTGATCAACCAACGACAGATTTCTATAGCGCGATCAAAATAATCCTGATCACTTAGCTCGTCAGCTAACTGAAAAAAGGTAGTAGCTATATAGCCTGACGTTTCGCGATAAGACGGGAGCCAACCGCCACGCAATGAGTATCCATAACTTACACCACCATCTAGGCTTTTATCATGGGCATGTTTAAGCCAGTTCTGAGCTGCCGCAAGATGTTCCTGTGGACTACCTCTTTTAGGCTTCGAAGCAATTGCGTCCTTAAATACAAGTGAATTGAAATTTAGTAATGTTGTAATCAAGATTGAAGTCTCTAGTCAAATTGAGGAATAACTTGTATTCCCGATGTTAGTTAATTTATTAAACCCGTAATTATAAATTTTATTTTCTATCAGTTCTTACCCAGTTTTTCTGTCTGTTCCAGAGAAACTTCAAGTAATGCGGCACCTTAGATAGTACATACACTGGCAACACTAAAAATGCAGAGATAGATATGATTTGTCTGCCCCAACCCAGCCAAGCAAGCAAAATTGAGCTTCCCAACAAAATCATCGAGAACAAAGCTATTTGAAAAGGCAAAGCAGACAAGCCAGCCAGACTAGCAATACCAGTCAGCACTATCAATCCAACCAAAAAGACAACCAGCAGCGCTAAGGGAGGCACACATAAATCAAATGCCATGGCAAGCAAACCAATGTTGCAGCCGGCAATAGCCTGCTTGAACATATCAGGCGCCTCAGAAAGAATCATTCCAAGATGTCCGTGTTCCCAACGTGTACGCTGTCCTGATTGAGCTTCGGATGTGGTAGGAAAGTAACTTGTGACAAGAACCTCCGGGAAAAATAATGGTGGCTTACCCAGTTTTGTCAAATCAATTCCCAGTTTCATATCTTCTACAATATTACCATTCGCCAAACCTGCACTTGAAATTATACCCCATGGGAAGGCCATTCCTGCCCCCATCAGCTCGCAGGGGAGGTCCAATCTCAAATTTCCAAGCGGTCGTACTAGATTCTTGACTAACCAGGCAAATTCTGCGACACGGGTTTTCAAACTTGCACCATCAGGGGACTTCATCAAATACAGAGACTGTACTGGCCTATCAAGATGGAGCGCTCGAGCCGCCAAGCGCCCCAGTGAATCTGCTTCGAGCGTGCAATCGGCATCGATAATAACCACCACATCGGGCGCTTTCTTTAACAAATGACGAATGCCAAAATCCAGAGCAAAACCTTTCCCTCGGTTTTTGCTATCGTGACGCTCGATTACTTCCGCACCACTTGCTGTGGCAATTTCCGCCGTGTCGTCACTGCAGTTATCTGCAACCACAAGCAGACGGTCTGTTGATTTCAACTGAGGCTTAACCGAATTGAGAGTGGTGATTATTCCTGAAGACTCGTTATGAGCAGGAATTAATACTGCTACAGTGACGTCGCCTACTGGAATATCGCTATTATCATTTTTAGAAAAAAAAGCGAATATAACTTGTACGAATATAACTAAAGTAGGAATTAACAAGATAATAGAGATTACGACAAGTAAAATATCAATATAAATCATTCAGCATTCTCACGAAATTCACCTCAGTATCAGCACACCAAACATATGCACAATTCTTGTATAAGCGGAATCTAGCATTGACTTTAAGCACTGATACCGAATTTTCACTTTTCCAACTCGCATTAGTTTCATCATTTATATTCTATTAATTGCTCAACTCTTCCAAAAAGCCGAGAGTAATAAAACCTCAACTGGCCTTGCATCTCAGCAAACTTACCTAATACACTAAAACTTGCCGACAAACAGGCTAGCAATTTTAATTCCCTTTTATTTCTTAACGACAATCGAATGATCTGTAATGGATAAATTAAAGCAATTATCAGGCCACAATGTAAACAAAATAATCCAGTTACAATTGCAATAACAGGAATTACTAATCCCCAAATCAGGCAACGTCTGGACTCTTTAACCCAATGCCGTTCTGGCGGTGCGCCATGTAAAAATGCACCCTCGGCAAACGCATAGCCGGCACGTACATTTCGTTTCCACCATTGAGAAAATCTAGTTATCGCGGCATCATGCAGCGTCATTTCTTCATCCAGTCGCCAAATTTTCCAGCCAGTAGCACGTAGTCTTACACATAGCTCAGGCTCCTCGCCCGCGATCAAGTCAGGGCGAAAACCATGCACATTTTCGAAGGCAGCCACTCGCATCAGTACATCGCCCCCACATGCTTTAGTTTCCCCTACTGGTGTATCCCATTCCATATCACACAACATATTGTAAATAGTTTTCTCAGGGAAACGTTCACGACGACGTCCACAAACTGCAGCAACTTCTGGATGCTGATCTAGACATGCAACAGAATGGTCAAGCCAACCGTCGACTATTTCGCAATCACCATCCACAAACTGAACATATTCGGTTTCAGGATAAAGCCTTTCCATCCACTCGAATCCTTCATTTCTAGCGCGTGCAGCAGTAAAAGGCTTAGTCATGTCTAAAGCAACAATGTCAGCACCCATGCTGCTCGCGGCTCGCACCGAATTATCGGTTGAGCCAGAATCCACATAGACGAGTTGAATCCCCTGGCCTTTCAGAGATTCAAGGCAACGTACTAGGCGATCGCCCTCATTGCGACCAATAATAACAGCACCCACACGAAGCATATTCATTACTAGGTGCCGTTCAAATGCGCTAGTTTTTTGGCTTTAATTACGGCAGGAACTCCCACAGCAATTGAATTATCAGGAATATCACAAATGACAACTGCATTAGCACCAATCAGCACGTTATTTCCAATCCTGATCTTGCCAAGCACTTTGGCCCCTGCACCGATATCTACATTATTCCCAATTATTGGCGCTCCAGGCTCCTCTACATTTTTAAGCCCAACGACAACGCCATTTCGTATGCGGCAATCATCTCCAAACCTAGCATAGCCACTCACTACGATACCGCCAAAATGATCAATAATAAAATTCTTGCCAATTTCGACTTCACAGGGCAACTCAATTCCAGTGATAATTTGAATCAATTTATATAGAATTTTGTAGATAAGTGAGAAAAGTTTGCGCAATAATGCAGGACGAACAGCATATCTCCATCGGCCAAAGCGATACACCAGCATAACCCAAAAACCCTGCGCTCCAAGATTTTTTTGGTATATGAAAAAATCCTCTTTTATGTTATTAAACATTGGCTTATGTGCAATAAAAAAATAAACGATAACTAACGGGTTGATACTTTAGCTAAATTTGTACGAAAATACATCTTCCATACATACAAAGCTCGTCTCAAATGAAACATGATTTCTGCAACAGGTTTTAATTTGATCAGGTCTTTAAGAAATAAGATGAAGTCAGCCAGACTATTGAGTAACAAGTGGCTCAAAACCCCCATCAATCCATGATTTTTATAAAAATAAAGCAACTCGCTCTCTATCTGCAATGATTCAATCTGCTGGCTTTTGGAAGAAATCGTACCTTCATGTTTTGCGCTTTCGCCCCCGATATGCACCACCGGAGTATCCGGATAATAGACCACTTCCCATCCCACCCGTTTTGCCGCAAGGCAATGGTCAACTTCTTCGTAATACAGAAAATAGCGCGGATCAAATAACCCAACCTGATCAATCACCTCTTTGCGAATTAAATAGTAACAACCAGGAACCCAGTCGCAAGATTTAACAGAAGCATGATCCCAAGACATGTCATCCATCATTTTTGCATATTTAAAAAAGCGTTTGAGATTGGTACGCTCAAGAAAGATATTCCAAGGTGTAGGAAAATATCGACACGAAGGCTGCAAAGTTCCATCACTCCCTAATAGTTTAACCCCAAGAATACCGCATTTAGAATGTGTTTCCATATATTGCACTGTCTTGCTTATAGTATCTGGCTTTACGAACGCATCTGTATTCAATAACAACACATAGCGGCCACGGATAAGCGGCAAGGCCTGATTATTGGCACGACCAAACCCCACATTTTTCTTGTTTTCTATAAGAGTGATATTTGGATATTCTCTACGAAGAATTTCAGCTGAATTATCAACAGAAGCATTGTCGATAATAAAAACTTCCATCTGAAGGCTTCCCACAGATGAAAAAAGATTACCTAATGCTTTCTTGGTCATCTCTATCGTATTATAACTAACAAGAATAACTGAAATATCCAAACTTAAGCCTTCCACAATTACTAAATACACTTTCTTTACTTGTACAGGCTTTCATCTCAGTTTAGCCCCTATTTAATAGCAACACGCAGTTAATTAACAAGCTAAACACTAGCGATGGGCCCAAGCGGGCTAATGATTGCTTCAGCTTAAAATTCAGCTGTTTATCTCTACCCCCATTTAACTGTGTCTATTTCAATTTCGACATTATGACAAAGCTATCAGAAGGGAGGGGAAATCCAGTCAGAATAATTCTACGAGGGCCATGCTGTATGAAGAAGGCCAAAAAATATTCCTAGCAAAATACAAATGGGAGAAAAAATATTAATATAAACGCCTATTTTTTTACCCTTATCATTCGACGCTAGCCAATATTCTGACAAAAAGAAAAAGAACATTCCAACAGAAATAAAAGTTTCAGCAATCTCGGTCATCTGAGTGTCTGTTCTATGGAGTATCCCTCGATCATAAACCATGACTGATATCCCAATTATCATCACAAGTTCACCCCAAATAGGGTAAACAGGCAACTTAAACTTGGCAATAAAATTACGAACTTTTGCAAAATATTCGTTTAAGAATGGAATAACAACAAAATAAAAAATGCAGAAGAGAACACCCGCCAACCGGATGTGTTGATGTATCCCGTTGATATTGTGAAGGTTCATTTCACCTTGAACATTATCTTTCAACTCCCATGCGGGACTCGCAATTGCAAAAATCCGTTGCCCCCAGCTAATCTCCTCACCTGCCAATGCAATTAAAAGCATTGAGAGTGCTAAGTACCACAAATTCCTCGAGTTTTTTATATAAATTAGAACAAAGCCTAAGCCTGATAGAAAGAACAAGACCGCCTGGATATTTTCAAAAGGTCCATCCTCCTGAAGGATTGCCCTCAACAGCGGAGAATTGGTACTCCTTACCCACAAAAGAATGCAGGCAAGTAAAAATAACATCGCATTTATTAAGTTTAATTTTTTTATTTTTCCCAATTATTCTCTCCTTATTTAAGGTATAAGAGAATTATAGCGGATTTAACCTAAACACGAGTCAAATTTGAATGCAAATCCCTATCTAGCTTGGTGGAACTGCGATTCGACGAGCTTACACACGGCCAAAATCTTAGTTACCAGCAAGTTCAATACGCACAATCTGCTAATAGATAATCTATTCGATGAAAGGATTGGAAGGTTTCAACCTTCTGGCATAAAATGGGTTCTTTAGATATTGACTAATGAATGCCTAATCAGCTTGCAGGGATTTCAAATAGTGGGCTATTATTATTTTTGGATTAAAAATGACCCCTTCTAACAAAACATTATCCAGAATATTTATAACGTTTATTGGCATTTTGATAGTAAGCTTTTCACAACTTGCAATGTCAAAAACTTTCGTCAATGACAATGGAGACATAGCCTCTTCACTAAATCAATTACCTCGACCTGATCATATTGTTATTGTCATTGAAGAAAATAAGTCATACAAGCAAATCATCGGCAATCAAGAAGCGCCGTATATAAACCAACTCGCAAATGAGGGTGCTCTGTTTATAAACTCTTTTGCGATTACACACCCCAGCCAGCCAAATTATTTAGCTTTGTTTTCAGGTTCAACCTATGGGGTGCAAGATAATCGATGCCCAGTTTCCTTATCTGGGGGAAACCTTGCTAGCCTGCTTCAGGCAAAGGGATTGAGCTTCGCCATCTATTCGGAATCGATGCCTTCGGTTGGTTATGACGGATGTTCATCAGAAGACAATTATTATGAAAGGAAACATAACCCCGCCGTAAATTGGCAAGATACCAACATATCGCCAAAAGTTAACATACCATTTGCAAATTTTCCAACTGATTACGCGAGCCTCCCGACCGTTTCGATGGTCGTTCCTAATCAGATCAACGACATGCATGGTGACGACCAGAACCACTCAGACCTAATCAGTCATGGAGACGCATGGTTAAAAAGCAATTTAGTCGCTTACGTGCAATGGGCAAAAACAAATAACAGCTTATTAATCATCACATGGGACGAAGACGATGGTTCAATGAACAATCACATTCCGACTATATTTATTGGCCCTATGATTAAGCCTGGACAATATACCAGTCATATAGATCATTATAATGTCTTGCGCACCATTATTGACATTTATGAATTGTCAACAATCGGCCATAGTGCAGGTAGGGAGCCTATCATTGACGTTTGGAAAATTGATTAAGTACTATAAATTAGCATTCATTTCCATGGCTTTAATAACTGATAGATCTAAATACTCCAAGTTTATTCGAAGCGTTTCATCAAGTTTATCAAAAGGACAAAAATCCGGATTTAGCAAGAAAAACCCAAAAGCACTCAGTAAATAATATCTCAGCTGTAATGGATTACAATTAAGTAGTTCGCAGTGGATTTTGAGCTGCGGCGCAAGCTGGACGGGGGGAAGTTTTAAGTCTCGCGCTAGCTGGATGAGATCATTGACAGCATAGCCAGCCAAGCGCAATCCACCCCAATCAATAATAACAAAAGGCCAACTATGCGCCTCTCGCTCTGGTGTTTTTAATATATTGCCTCTATGTAGATCATTATGCATCAGCACTAAGCGAGGACGCCAACGTTCTGACTTAAGTTCGGATAAGGCCTCTTGTACGGCATCCCGCCCTGCTTGCTGGAGCTGATCATACTTTAATAAGGCGCTGAGCGGCTGTACAAACTCATGCTCAATTTCTTGTGGCAAAGGGTCAACTACAGTGCGCCGCGTGGCCTCACTCAACCATGTTAAAACTTGCCCACTTTGTCGATATATTTCCCAGCGGTTACGAGGTTGGCAATATCGTGTTATTGTGAAATACACTCCATCAGACACTCCCATCTCTAGGGGCGCTGGTACAGTTGCACCAAGCCGCGCATGGGCCTGCACGGCGCATTCTGCAGCTACCCTGAGTAATTCTGGGTACTCTGGTAATGAAATCGCTATAATGATAATCGGCGACCCAGCCAAATCGAACACTACAAATCTTTTTTGGCCGTCGCCCTTGCGATCTGTTCGTATTAATTCTTTTATTTGGCCTGTACCACCATATGGCCGCATGATCCGATCTATCGCATTGGAAATGACTGGGCTAAATTGTCCCTCCATTGGAAAGGATATAAAGCATGACCCAGGCCACCAGAGCTTATGTACATAGCTATGCACATGTTTGGCTTTTATTTTTAAATTACTAAATATTGCACTTGTCATATCTTAATCATTATTAAAACGAGCCTAGTTAGACTATCTTTTCCTACAATGAAATGTGCCGCAAACGATGCCAAAGCACATACAACTTCTGTCACAGTTGAAAATAATGTTTCTGGAAGTGGCTGAAAACCGAACCAAACTCATTCTTCTGGGTAAAAAAACTTGACCCTCATGGCTATAAGTTCTTGTTCAACTTTTGGGTCAAATGATCCTTCGCGATTCTTTATAATATGCGCCCAGGGTAACTGCTCAGTTTCTTCCTTTAGGCGACTTGCTAGATCCTCTGTGCGGCCAATCGGCTTTGCAGGAACGCCCCCAACGATATCCCCAGGAGCGACATCTTTGGTCACAACAGACCCGGCAGCAACAACAGCATTCTGCCCAATGGTCACATTGGGCAACACAATGGTCCCATGGCCGATGAAAACATTATCCTTGATCACGATCTTACCAACTGAGTCTAGTTTCATCTGATAGGCCAGATTCAGTACCCCTATCACGCCATCGTGGCCGATTAAGCTACAGTCAGACAAAGTTACATTATTACCAATTTGAACATACTCTGGATCAGTAATGATAACTCCGTTGTTTATTCTGCAATTTTCGCCAATTGCATGTAGCTTTCCATGGATTTTCAGAAAGGCGGCATATTCATCGTTTGTTGGACAACAAACCATGATGTACAAACCCACTAAACGCCCTTTTTTGAAAGCGCAATAACGGAGTATCTTTTGCAATAGCGTTCTTAACATTATTCACCCTGAACTCTTTTATCCAATCGACGGGAGATAGGAAACCGCATTATGCAAAACCTTCCTAAAAAGTGCTGCTGGACGCTCCCATTATTGCTTGCTACCCTCTCAGAATCAATAGCCAATTTAGGACAACCTGACTGGCGGCGTCTCTTTGTCCGAATTAATTTAAGTTGGATTTTATTCATAGATAGTTAATGGATCTTGAGACTAAAAGGACTATTAGCGATGAAAGCGCCAAAAGCGGGATATCAATTTTAGGTTGCCACACACCGGCTTTAAAATGCACATAAGAATATGCCGGATAAAGTAACAAGCTAGTCGCGGCTAGGGCGATTATCACACCATGATCTTTATAAAAGTGATATCCAACCAGAATTGTAAATAACTGAACCACTATCCGAAGTGCTAATACGGCCGTGCTGGCCCGTACCATACCCTTTGCTATTAGAATACCAGAATATGACCACTCAACGATTCCTGCTAATGAGCCCATCGCCAGAATACGCAGCATGATTCCTGACTCACTATATCGATGGTCATAGACTAAACTCATGAACTGATTACCAAAAAAAACAAAAAATAAGGCTACCGTCCAACCAGGAACGATCATTGCCAAGCGCGTTTTTGTTAACACATTATTTATCCGTTCAGGCCTATCGCGCAAAACTTCTGAATAAGCTGGCAATAGAATTTTACTGGCCAATTGTGCGATAGTTTGCCAAAAAACCATACACATGGTACTGGCAAGTGTATAGAAAGATAACATCCGGACATCCAAAAATTTTGCTACAACCAGTTTATTGCCCTCGTCTGCAAGAAATGTGAGTGCAGAACTGACGAATATCCAGCTACCAAAACCAAAAAGAGCTTTCACTGAGGTTTTATCCCAAGCGAAACGATTACGTTCACCTGGCAACAAATAATGACTAGCTAGCGTTTTTAAGAAACTGCCCAGTAGCGTCCCCCATACCAGCGACCAGATGGATTTGTACAGCCAAGCGAGCAATAACATTACAATTATACTGATTACAAAGGTCACCAGATCTATCAAAGTAACCTTAGCCATGCTTAAATCTCTATTTGCTGTAGCCAGTTTCGTTGATTGAAATCCAGCAATCAACGCTCCCAATCCTACAACTGGTAATAATTGCGACAGCAAAGGTTGACGATAAAATTCTGTGAAAAATGATGTGCTTGCCAAAATGGCAAGATAAATCAAGATTCCTTGAATCACCTGAATCGTCCAGGCCGTATTTAAAAAGTCGGGTTCTCTACCACTTTTATGTTGAACAATACTGGGCTGAATGCCAATATCTGACATCATTATCAAACCAAAGATAACTGTCTGTACAATGGCCATCAGGCCAAATGCCTCAGGAAACAAAAGCCTAGTTAAAATCAGGTTCGACCCTAAGCGTAATAACTGCTTGAATCCATAACCTACGCTAACCCAAAGACCTGAATTAATTGCTCGTTTTTTAAGATTTAAAGTCTCTGGTTTTTTCATAATATTGTTACAATACAATTCTTATTTATGTTTTCTGTTAGCCAAGCTGTGGCAGACTACTCAGATATTTTATATAAGTTATTTCATAAGCACATATTATGCCAGAACAGTACAGAGCGCTCGCAGTTATTCTTACACTTGCATTTTTTGCGTTCTATTTTTCCAAAAAAATCGTAGAGCCTCAAACTTCATCTGATCAATTCAAAAGTTGGCGCAATGCGTGGTTTACAATCACCTTGGTTGCATTCCTGGCAAATAATTTTTGGGTTTATATTGTTGTAGATGGAATGTTTATTTGGTACGCTGCAAAAAAAGTAGATAACAAAGTGGCGTTTTTTTTGGCAGTTCTGTTCGCCGTACCAATGATAGATCAATATATCCCGGTAGTCGGCTTAGATAAATTTATTTCCATCCATTACGCAAGGCTGCTCTCACTTACCATTCTTTACCCTGCGTACCTGGCTTTACGCAAAATGCCCGACACACCAGTATTCGGTCGCAATTTGCCCGATAAATTACTATTGACGTATATGATGTTGACTGTTGCTCTCCTCCTGCGTAACACTTCTTTCACGGATATGTTGCGAGGTGGAATTTATGCTTTCATTGACATTTTCTTGCCTTACTACGTCGCCAGTCGTGGAATAAAGAATCTTCAGCAGCTTAAAGAGGTCATAGTTGCATTTACTCTTGCCGGCATTATTACTGGCACCATTGCATTTTCTGAATTCGGTATGCACTGGCTACTTTACTCTTCGCTTGCCAATGCTTTGAATGTTGACTGGTATTTGGGAAACTATCTTGGACGTGGCAGTGACCTTAGAGCGCTTGCGTCTGTAGGACAACCTATTGTATTAGGCTATGTGATGATGTTAACTTTAGGTACCTATCTGTTTATGACAAGCACTATCAAAAGCAGAACTTTATCTTTACTTGGACTCTTGCTGGTACTTGTTGGGCTATTTGCCCCATTATCACGAGGACCTTGGATTGGGGCCGTAATTTTAGTTACTATATTTATTGCAACCGGGCCCAAGGCAATCAAACGCCTAACTATATTAGGCGTGGCCATGCTACTGCTACTTCCCACGCTGGCAGTGATTCCAGGAGGTGAGAAAATAATAAACCTGTTGCCTTTCGTCGGTGAAGTGGATGCAGAGAATGTCGATTATCGTAAGGATTTATTTAACAATTCCATCATTGTGTTTCAACAAAATCCATTGTTAGGATCGGTAAATTTTCGTGATGAACTGGCAAATATGGGCATGACACAGGGCGAAGGTATTGTCGATATTGTCAACTCCTACATTGAAATAATTCTTGAATACGGACTAATTGGCCTAGCGCTATTTCTTGGATTTTTCTCGCTGATTTTATTAGCCATTCATAAAAGCATGCGGAAAATATCCGATAAAAAAAGTCAGCAATATTTGTTCGGCCGCACGCTAATTTCCTGCCTAATCGGCATTCTATTTACCATCTTCACAGTCAGTAGTATCCAATTTATTCCCGTTATTTATTGGACATTCGCTGGCCTTGGCATTACCTATGCCCGCCTAGCTAACATTAAAGAAGAAGAAGAAGAAGAAGAAGCTGCCCTACCAACATCTCATATTGCGTTCAAACTATGACATTTATGGTTCAATTCTTCAGAAATTACATGAAACTCGCACACTTTACACAGGGGCGAGATAATAACTTTAATTTAATACGCTTTGTCGCCTCACTTTCAGTTCTCGTTACGCATAGTTTTGCACTTGCGCTTGGAACGCCAGACGCAGAACCATTTCGAAAGTCTTTAGGAATGACCATTGGGAATATCTCAGTAGATGTCTTTTTTATTACGAGTGGATTTTTAGTAACCGCAAGTTTACTTTACCGAAAAAATATCGTTGAATTTATTTGGGCTAGATTTCTAAGGATTTTCCCAGCATTGCTAGCGATGTTATTACTCACTGTTTTAGTTCTTGGATCAGCTTTTACTACACTCTCTCTTTCAAACTACTTAACGCATAGAGATACGTTTAAATACTTTGCCAAATGCTTAACATTATTTTTTGGTATCGAGTACAGGTTACCTGGAGTATTTAATCAAAAAGCCATTAATGGCTCACTTTGGACCATGCCCTATGAGGTTAGAATGTATGCCACTTTAGTCATCTCTTGGTTGATGTTAGGGGTTTTTTATGTACAAAAACTCAAATTATTCAAAGCTTGTATTTTAATTTTCGCAATTTGTGGGGCCACCTACCTTTTATGGAATCACTTTTATTCCGAATATCCTGATAATACGACTCGATTGTTTTTTATGTTCTTTTCAGGTGCCAGCTTTTTTGTCTTGAAAGAAAATATTGTTTTATCAAAACCATTGTTTACAATTCTATTAGCCTGTCTCGCCTTAGCTACTATTCATATCCAGCTTTTCTTTATGGTTTATACCCTAACCATTGCCTATCTTTTATTCTATTTGGCGTATATTCCTGCTGGTTTTATTCGCAACTACAATTTGATTGGAGATTATTCGTACGGAATATATATTTATGCTTTTCCAGTACAACAATTGGTTGCTTATTTAATCCCAGGCGTATCAGTTATTAAAATGATATTTATTTCTTTTAGTATCACTATCACACTTGCAGTTCTTTCATGGCATTTGTTAGAAAAAAAAGCACTTGGTATGAAAGAGTATTTCATCAAAAAATGTAACGATCTAATCAGATATCGAAAGCATCAAAAATGGGGATGATGATGTAGTATCGGGTCATATCCATGGGCTGCAGGTTGCTTGCTGGACTGCTAAGGTGTTGATTTATTAATTTACAGCAAGATTTCTTGCACTACTTAATAATAATAGGTTTTAAGTTCATCTTCAGCGCGGTTAACCACCATTCCCAATACGTTAGATTTTGCTAGCAACCGCATGCTTTGGGTAAGTTCAGGCTCAGTGTGTAACCCGTCTCCTACAACTAAAAGTACACAATCAACTTGAGGTAGAAAAACCATTGCATCGTCAGCATTAAGAACAGGCGGCAAATCAAAAATCACAATCCGCGAATCATATCTTTCTCTTAATTCGATGACTAAATTTTGGATGATATTCGACGATAGTGTTTCTGAAGATTGTTTTACAGGTTTATTTGTAGGCAATATCGTCAGGCGGGGAATTCCAGGATTGACAATTATTTCAGGTATCTTCGCATTCCCAGTGAGAAAATCATTGATAGACTTTTCTTGCCTGAGTCCAAGATATCGAGCGACACTTGGCCTGCGCAAATCAAAATCAACCAGCATTGCGGTTTTTTGAGGTAGTTTGGCTATGCTAATAGCAAGGTTTATTGCAACGACAGATTTACCCGCAGTTGGCGTTGGAGAAACAATCGCAATCGTGTGCCAACCGTGTTCTTCCATTTTTTGCAACACTTGTGTACGAAGCGTATCAAAAATCCAACCCGTCGGATCATTACTATTTTGTGCAACAATACGCTTGTCCTCTAAATATTTTTTATCTAATTTAACTACTTTGGTAGTGCTGTAAACGATGGACTTAAGCTCGTCTTCAATTTGCGGAAGTTTATTGGTATGCTTATTCCGTATTATGGATAACTTTCGGCCCGAGCCCTTTTGCTGAACCTTGGCTTTATTTAAAGCATCTTTAATCTTTTCCATAAAGCATTCCCATTAAAATCTTGCTAAAATCTTTGTTGTTAACGCACCAAGCGGCATCACTAATAAATGCACCAATAACAAAGAAAAAAACAAAACCGACAAAATGCTAAAAAACGTATAACTCACAAGATGCTGCTTTCGTTTTAATTCTGCTGTATTTGTAATATATGGAATTGTGGCTATCGGCTGAAGCTTTATGATAGAAGCCAAAGCATCCACGCCTCTTACCCGTTTATCCATGGCATCCATTAAAACCACCAAGCCAATCGCACTGGCAATGGCCCCAAAAAAACCCGCAAACATAAGCAATATCCGATTCGGTTTGATAGGTCTTTCTGGATAAATGGGGGCTTCGATCAGAACAAAACGTTCCCCTTTGTTTTCCATCTGAATATTTTTTGCTATTTTTGAATTGTCTTGCTTAACTTGTATCTCTGCATAAGCGGCTTTGGCGCTGTCATAATCACGTTGCAATGCATCAAGCTCGCCTTCAGTTTGAGAGCTCTGAATTACACGCCCTTCTGTTTGACTTAGTTTTGCACGGATACTTACTTCATCCATTTCCAATGCTTTGAGGCGTGCATTAGATGTATCAATTTGTGCTTGTAGCTTTGCCACCATAACAGACTGTGGTGTTACTGGCTTATCAGAACCAGATCCTGCAGCAGACATGCTATTTTTTTCAATGGCATCAATTTTACGCTGTAATGCTCTTACAGAAGGGTGATTGTCGCTATATATAGCTTTTTGATTAGCCAGATCCTGTTTAAGTTTTTCCAAATCTGTAGGGCCTGAATTTTGTCCCTGAGGAATATTCAAGCCAATTCCAGCCTTAGCACCTTCTAAACTCACATCTAATGATCGCAATTCCGCTTGGGTTGTACTGTATTCGCGTTGGTTTTCTCTCAAATCATTTTGCAAACGATCAAGACTAGTAACTTGCATCATTTTGTTTTCTGGAAGAGAGTTGGCGTGACCTTGTTTGTATTTTGCAACTTGCTTTTCTATTTTTTCTAAAATAATTCTACGTCTCTCAGCCTCTTTACTAAAAAAATCTGCTGTTTCAGTTGCTTTTTCTTTACTAGCCCTGTCATTTTCATCCAAAAATAATTTCACCAAATCATTGGTAATATCATATGTGTCTTTAGCTTTGTAGTTCGTAAAGACAATCTGAAATGCGAAAGTAGATTTACCTCCCCATTGGTCAGCATCAGCCTTTAGTGGAATCACCACAATGTGACTACGTGCAGCCATCACCAATTTTTCTCGAGGTAAATTAGGTTTTTTATCCAGGCCGTAAAGTTTGTATTTTTCAGCAATCTTGGTTAGATTTTCATTGCTAAGTACAATCTGCTTTAGCGCTGCAAAACGGTCAGCAGCATACTTTTCTATTGGCTGATCGGGTTGAACTTGTTGTGATTCGATGAGAATTGTACCCGATGATTGATAAACTGGAGACATCCATAATGCCAATACAATTGAGGCCAAAAACACCAAAAAGAAAAAAACAATAGCATATGGGAACCTACGCTTAATGATATTTACATAATCATTAAGCGACTTCTCGCTTTCTAAAGACATTAGCTTCTATTGCCCTTTTTTAAAATTTCAAGGTGTCATAAACCAATGAGACGCCAACAGCCTCACTATTGCCTGATTTGCCTAGAGAATCTATTTTCCTGAACGTCGTTGATAAACGGGTTTTCCAATGGTTGGATAAACTACGTTCATAAAATGCACCAAGTTGTTGATAGTCTAAGCCATCCAATCCGATAGTCGCGTCTCTTATGTATTTATTAAAACTATAGTCTGCACCAAACTGGTCTAGCTCAGATCTAGCATATGCCCACCCAAGTATAAGGCCGTCTGTCTTCTGAAACCCCCCATTTGGAGAGACTTTGATTTGTCTAACTAGCGCTGAACTATAACTCACACGCTGTAATGTATATTTGGCATTTATGCCGCCGTCCCAGGAAGTATAAGATTGCCGACCAGAAAGGTCATAAATTTCCGCATTGGCGCCAAGAGTTAAATTTTCATTTACATTATAATCAGCGCCCCCCCCTAAACGCACCTTGTCTGTACTTTCAAAAGTATCATTTGGGTTTATCTGCGCGTAGCCTAATTGAACATAGGTATCAAGTTTTTCGCTATTTGTGTATATTAACTTTGATCCAATATCGCCAAACTTGTAGCTTGCAAGGCCGCCTGGGGTCGATATAGAAAAGCTTACATTATCATAAACTGCATTGGTGAGCGCAGACCATTTGGAGTTGATAGTTTGCTGCCAGTTGGCTGCCAGCTCCCTGGTTGTTTGCGTATTGTTGTTTTGGGTAAATTGGCCCGTAGTTGTTAATTGACTGTTGAGAGTCGTGCCCTGCGTAAAGTTAGCATTAATACCAAATGACCCTGTTTCATAAGTATGATTCCAACCTGCATTAAGCGTTGGATCTTCACGGTTAATGAGCACTGTTTGGTTTGAAGGCCTTTCTATATCAAATGAACCGTCCAAAAACCATTGATTGACTTCGCTTGTGACATCCACACGAAAATATGGGATAAGTGAAAATATCCAAGCTGGATTTTTCTGAATGCTTGAAACTGCGGGATTTGAATCGTATATCAGTCCCGTGGTCAGCATTGCCCTCTTGGTAACTTCAGCTGCATTTGCTTGAGGTAACAACAAAATACAAGTAAGCCCAGATAATAGATGTAATACAGTCTTATTGTATCTTGGATGCCTAATTGGCAATTGTTTTTTAATTTTCACTGTAAACCCCTGAATATAGAGACAATGCGTGCATTATACCAAATATTCAGGCATTTTATAAACAAAATTATGGTACTACGATGGTATCACCTGGATTCAATGTTATGTTACTTTCTAACCGCTCGCCGCGGAGAAGTTGATCGTAGTAAACTGGTATGGCTTTTTGCCCTTGAGGAGTGTTTCGTATCACCTTAATACCACCATGATCAGCGAATTTATCCAACCCGCCAGCCACGCTTAGCGCATCAAGAACAGTCATTGGTCCCATCATCGTAACCTGCCCTGGCTTCAAAACCTTGCCGAGTACATGCGCAATATTACCTGTTATGTTAACTATAACCACTGACACCTGTGGATCGGGAATAAAGGGTTTTAATTTCTCAGCGATTTTTTTCTCCGCCTCAGTAGAAGTCAGTCCTACCACCTCTACCCTGCCAGCGAGGGGATAGGTAATACTGCCATCTGGCAACACAAGACTTTGGTTTTGCAACTTGTCTTCACCCCAAACGGATACCTGAATCGAATCCCCTTGACGAAGCCTGTAGCCTTGTGGGGCCTCGGCGTTAGCTATCGATATTGACATCAAAAATAATTGACCAATTATCAGCCATAAAAGTGTTTTAATTTTCATGTTTATTATTCCCTTCAGGATATGATATTAAAGAAATTGCCACGGCAGATAATCTCAAGGACGTTAACGTTGGCAGAACAACTTGAGCTGATACGCTATGTTTTACCAGTGTCTATTTCTGTTCTCAAAATGGTTTGCCGAAAAAAGATAGCCTAAGAATCAAACACCACTTCGGTTAGAAATCATCACAAATCCAAATAAAGCCATTATTAATAGCCATCCAGTGGACAAAATTGGCTCAACTTTATCTTTAACCTGCACTATCGTTGTTTTAGCTTCTTCATTACTATTGCTTACAATCGGTTTTAGAGTTTCCTTTTTGATTGCGCTATTTGTGGTGATGTTGGATGAGACTTTTGCAGATCCAGCGGGTTCGTTATCTGTTGCTAAAGCTGTTATTGTTACCGTCGAAATCACACCCAAAAACACCAGCGTAACAATTTTTTTCAACATATTACCCACCTTCTATGACGCCAAAAACAACTTATTTCAAGCGTTCAGTCTATGAAATACAAGTCTAATTTGCAATAGCCCATAAGGGCTATTGCTTTGCTTGCTCACCTTAGATTTGTAAAATAAACTTTTAAAAATCAATTGGTTAAAAATAACCACACCACTTTAAAGTCTGTGGACTCTGAAAAAACTTCAAAATTAAGCTAATCTTTGCGGGATATATTTAGCCACTGCCTGTGCGCGGCTGGATACATCAAGTTTTTGAAAAATACG
>JANYCB010000094.1 GCA_025360485.1 Methylotenera sp.
TGAACACGGCGTGGCGCGCACGCATTTAATATCACGGCATATCGATGGTGCGATCATTCAAGAGCTTTTCACCCATAACGGTGTTGGCACTATGGTGACTGAACAAAGCCTAGAAACCATGCGCCAAGCTAATATTGACGATGTTGGTGGAATTTTAAAACTTATCGAACCGCTTGAAAATGAGGGTGTATTAGTGCGGCGTGGCCGTGAACGCATCGAAGTAGAAATTGATCATTTTTATGTGATGGAACACGACAACCGCACCATTGGCTGCGCGGCGTTGTACCCGTTTTCAAATACTAAGAAACCAAACGAAAGCATGGTCGAATTTGCCTGTTTGGCAATAGACCCACAATATCGCGGCGGTGGACGCGGGGACAAACTATTTAATTATTGTCAAAATCGAGCCAAAGAATTAGGCTTTAAACAGCTTTTTTGCCTGACAACCCGTACCGAACATTGGTTTTTAGAGCGCGGATTTATTGAAGGAAGTATTGAAAAATTGCCCGCAGAAAAGCAAAAAATGTATAACTATCAACGTAATTCCAAGGTGTTTATTAAAACGCTTTAGCCATTTTTGGTTACAATATAAACAATTTCACGAGACAAATTATGCTAACTGATATTAAACCCGCGCAAAAAGCACAAATTCTGGCCGAAGCACTGCCTTATATTAAGCGTTTTTTCGACAAAACTATCGTTATTAAATACGGTGGCAACGCCATGACTGACGAGCATTTAAAAGAATGTTTCGCGCAAGATGTGGTGTTGCTTAAACTTGTCGGCATGAACCCTGTGGTGGTGCATGGTGGCGGCCCGCAGATCAACGAGATGCTAGATAAACTTGGCAAAAAGGGCGAGTTTATTCAAGGCATGCGCGTGACCGACGAAGAAACCATGGACGTAGTAGAAATGGTGCTGGGAGGGCAAGTGAATAAAGAAATCGTCAATCTCATCAATCGCCATGGCGGCAAAGCGGTAGGTTTAACGGGGCAAGATGGCAATTTTATTCATGCGCACAAGCTGCTAATGGAAGACATGAACGACCCCACAAAAATGATTGATGTTGGCCAAGTGGGCGAAATCACTGCGATTGATCCAAGTATTATCAATTTTTTAGATACTGGCGACTTTATCCCCGTGGTCGCGCCGATTGGCGTGGGCGCACTAGGTGAAACTTACAATATTAATGCTGACATTGTTGCGGGAAAACTGGCTGAGATTCTGGGTGCTGAAAAGTTAATTTTACTTACTAACACACCTGGCGTACTCGATAAAAAAGGCAATCTGTTAACTGGTTTAACGCCAAAACAAATTGATGATTTAGTAGAAGATGGCACGCTTTCTGGCGGCATGTTGCCCAAGATTGGCTCTGCACTTGATGCAGCACGTAGTGGTGTTAAATCGGTGCACATTATTGATGGGCGTGTTGAGCATGCATTACTTTTAGAAGTATTAACTGATGAGGGCGTAGGAACGCTCATTAAAGCGAAGTAAAGTTGCAACTATCAACGCGACTACAGAAATTATATTTTGTGGGATGAGGCGCTAGGCGCCGCACAGCGAATGACGAAGGCATGTCGATTGTATAGACTAGGAATGAGCGCGCACGCAACGACGCGATTCGCCCACAAAATAAATTTATGAGTCGTGTTTGGGTTTTTGATTTAGACGACACGTTGCACAATGCCTCTGCCCACATCTTCCCGGTGATGAATCGCATCATGACGCAATACATCATGGATGAGCTTAATTTGGATGAAACGGACGCGCATAAGCTGCGGCAACACTATTGGCGCGTATATGGCGCGACGCTCAAAGGTCTGATGCGCCATCATGGAGTTGACCCCTATCACTTTCTGAACGAAACGCACAAGCTCATCAAGCTACCCGAAATGGTGCTGCAAACCAAACGTTTGCGGCACATGCTGCAAAATTTGCATGGTCGTAAAGTAATATTCACCAACGCGCCACGCGAGTATGCGCTACGTGTACTCGATTTGCTGGGTATTGGCGATTGTTTCGAGCTGGTATTTAGTGTGGAATCCACAAAATTTCACGCCAAACCCAGCGTGTGCGGCTTTCAAATGCTGCTTAAAGCAATAAAAGCTAAGTCCAGCAATTGCGTGATGTTAGAAGATAATCTGCCCGCATTAATGACCGCAAAACGGCTTGGTATGCAAACGATTTGGGTCACTAAACAATTACAAAAACCAAAT
>JANYCB010000115.1 GCA_025360485.1 Methylotenera sp.
CGCTAAAATTCGCCCTCGCGTTAAGCGCGTAAAATAAAGGCGGTTAGCTCAGTTGGTTAGAGCGCTTGGTCGACATCCAAGAGGTCACCAGTTCGAATCTGGTACTGCCTACCAAAAACCTCGCATCCATTCACCCTAGCCAGTTAATAAATCGTGGTCTGACCTAACCCGCATTTATTTTTTTATACAAAACAACAATCATTCCAGAAATGGCAAAACTCAACATCATTAACTGCAACAAAGACATAAATATCAAATAGATTAATTTCGCTGGGTCATTGAAATCAAAGTTTTTGAATGTATCCGTCGTAAAAAAATCCAGAAAACAAAAACACATATAATCCAATTTAATGGCTCTAATGCTGCCTTTTCAATAGAAGTATTTTCTAGCTTTGCCGCATTTCGCCTTCTCAAAAATGGCAAAAATTTATTTTCTACATCGAAAATGATTCGCTGAGCTTCTTTTACATTATTCCCGTGTTGTATATATCTTTCCGTATTCTTTTGATTTTTGAAAATACCAATCATCAATACAGCCATAATTACAGATGCAGTTGTGAGTAAATAAATACTCCAACTCGAATAGCCATTGCTAACTAAAAATATATTCCCAGCCACTGTCAGCACTACGACAGACAAATAAAATGTGCGTAAAATAGCAGTAGAAAAAGAACTCCCATTTTTAATTTCGTTCAGTTTATTTTCACTCATGCCACCACCCTCCACTCATCATCATTCACCGTCGTTTAAACCCGTACTGTGTTCACCAGTGTGTTTGCATGCACATTCTAGCTTGCGCGCGCGGGCAAAAGCAATTAAGCGTCCGCTTGTCTGCACATTTGCCGCAGGCTATAATGCTGGCTTACAAATCGGCCGCTTGCGGCTTTTTATTTTTTAGAGATTTTTATGCCGATAATTACTTTGCCAGATGGCTCACAACGTAGCTTTGATGCGCCTGTCAGCGTGGCCGATGTCGCCATGAGCATTGGTGCGGGTCTCGCCAAAGCGGCGTTGGCGGGCAAAGTGAACGATAAAATCGTTGATACGAGTTTTATTATTGAATCGGATAGTGATTTGGCGATTATCACCGACAAAAATCCAGAAGGCTTAGATATTATTCGTCACTCCACCGCGCATTTGCTGGCTTACGCGGTAAAAGAGCTGTTCCCGGATTGCCAAGTGACTATCGGTCCGGTGATAGAAAATGGCTTTTACTACGATTTCAGCTACAAGCGCGCTTTTACGCCCGAGGATTTAGAGGCGATTGAAAAGAAAATGGTGGAACTCGCCAAAAAAGATGAGCCAGTAACGCGCAAAGTGTTGCCGCGTGATGAAGCCGTGGCTTATTTCAAAGGCATAGGTGAGCATTACAAGGCAGAGATTATTGCTTCGATTCCATCGAATGAAGATGTTTCACTGTATTCAGAAGGCAATTTTACTGACCTTTGTCGCGGCCCACATGTGCCCAATACAGGCAAATTAAAGGCTTTTAAACTTATGAAGCTGGCCGGTGCTTACTGGCGCGGTGATAGCAATAACGAGATGTTGCAACGGGTATATGGCACAGCTTGGCGTAACAAAGAAGAGTTGGATGCGTATCTGTTTCAGTTGGAAGAAGCGGAAAAACGCGATCATCGCAAATTAGGCAAGCAGTTGGATTATTTCCATATGCAAGACGATGCACCTGGCATGGTGTTTTGGCATCCGCGCGGCTGGAGCATTTGGCAGGAGATTGAGCAATACATGCGCCAGATGTTCATTGATTATGGCTACCAAGAAGTGCGCACCCCGACCATTTTAGATAGAAGTCTGTGGGAAAAATCTGGCCATTGGCAAAATTATCGCGACAATATGTTCACCACCAAGTCGGAAAATCGCGATTACGCGGTGAAACCGATGAATTGCCCTGGCCACGTGCAGATTTTTAACAGCAGTTTACATAGCTATCGCGACTTGCCTTTGCGATTAGCTGAATTTGGCTCATGTCACCGCAATGAGCCATCTGGCGCCCTACATGGCTTGATGCGCGTGCGCGGCTTTACGCAAGATGATGCGCATATTTTCTGCACCGAAGAACAAGTAGAAACCGAGGTCGCCGACTTTATTAAAATGCTCTACAGCGCCTATGACGCTTTTGGTTTTAAAGACGTGCTGGTGAAATTATCTACTCGCCCAGAAAAGCGTATTGGTACTGACGCAGATTGGGATAGAGCTGAAACATCCCTCGCCAATGCGCTTAAAATCAACAAGTTAGAGTTTGAGTATCAACCTGGTGAGGGTGCGTTTTACGGACCGAAAATTGAATTTACACTTAAAGATTCGCTTGGCCGCTTGTGGCAATGCGGCACGATTCAACTAGACCCGAATTTGCCAGAGCGCTTGGGGGCAGAATATGTGGCGGAAGATAATTCACGTAAACGCCCTGTGATGCTACACCGCGCCATTGTTGGCTCTATGGAGCGCTTTATAGGTATTTTGATTGAAAACTACGCCGGCGCGATGCCGCTGTGGTTGGCTCCTGTGCAAGTGATGGTGTTGAATATTTCTGAAGGTCAGTCTGATTACGTGTTGCAAGTTGTTGAAACATTGAAGAAAAATGGCATTAGATGCGAATATGACTTGAGAAATGAGAAGATTACCTATAAAATACGCGAACATTCGATGCAAAAAATGCCTTATCTGCTGGTAGCGGGTGAGCGTGAGA
>JANYCB010000028.1 GCA_025360485.1 Methylotenera sp.
TCGACGAATCTTGGCATACATGACCATGGTAATCACCTCATTTACTCCTGCTCATAAAATAAGCAGGATACTGGTTTTACCTGGTCAAAATTCAACGCGCATAACTGCGCTTATCTGGTCAGTTTTAAATGCGCGTCAACACCCAGTAGAGAATTTTGAGGCGATTGTGATGTTTATTACAGAATACGAACAGATGCCTCGCCAGAGGATCCTGCTTAATGACGAATTGGGCGATACCAGCCAAGCCGTCAATTGACTTACGCATATCAGTAGTACCAGGTGCCAACCAAACCTGCTGAGCAACAATATCGAACATAATTATTCAGCTAATACAGCAAGTACATTTTTTAATGTCTTGGTATGAAATCCAATAGCTAACGATATTTGATAATCGTTATTGACAATGAGTGTAACTCCAGAAAGGTTAGTAACTGGTAATGCCGGTATTTCAATTTCCGCCTCTTTTGCAGAGTTTATTTGCTCAGATATGACTACTGGAATGACCGGTACAGCAGTATTTGCAGTAGTGAAAATTGGGATTTCTGGTTCACTGCTTTTGTGTGACTCTTTGATGTGCTTCAATTTCCAGTTTGAAAATGATTTGAGATTTAATTTATGGTTGCGACAGTACTCAGTCTGAGTGATTCCACTTTTTTGCCAAGCCTCAACGTGATCAAGCCACCATCTAGCATTTCTTATTTTTAACCGCATATAACCACCTACTAAATTGCATCAGAGGCAGTATTAACTAAACTTATGTTGATTGTAATGGGTGGGGAAATTGGCGCTTACTTATTTACTTGGTGATATTCATCGAATAATTTAGAAAAATGACTGTCATCCAATTTAAGTTGATGAATCTTTTCGCGAAACTCAGGTAGTTCACTTGCTAAATCGTGATGTATTGCAGACATATGCTTCTCCCAAAAATTGATGGCTTGTAATTATTAAAACCCAATCGCTAATCACATCCTATTCATTAGGGTATATTGTCGCTTTGATTAAAATCAAGCATTGCGACTAAATGCTTAGACAATGAGCATATAACAAAAAAACCCGCCGTAGCGGGTTTTTTACGAACTTTAATACTTAATCTCTATTTCCCATCACCGACATTAAGATATTGAGCAGGTTAACAAAAATGTTATACACATCAAGATATAAATTCAGCGTTGCCATCACGTAATTGGTTTGACCGCCACGCACAATCTGATTCACATCATACAAAATATAGCCTGAAAAAATCAGTATCGACACACCTGAAATCGCAAGCGACATTGCTGGGATATGAAAGAACATGTTCGCAAGTGAAGCGACAATTGCCAAAATCAATCCAATAAACAAGAACTTACCTAAATAGCCAAAATCACGCGCAGGTGAAGAGGCAATAGCTGCTAAACTAAAAAATGTAACGCCAGTACCTGCAGCGGCAAGACCGACGATCTGCGCGCCATTTGATAAATGCAAGGCAACTTGTAAAATTGGGCCTAACATTAAACCAAACAAAAATGTCGTACCCAATAACAACCAAACACCTAAACTACTATTTTGATTAACGGCAATTAATTTAAACATACCAAACATCACCGCAAAATAACCAATCATAAACATAAATGGATGGCCAGCCATCAGAGTAAAATCCATGTGTATACCAAGATACGCACCAAGCACCGTAGGAATCATGGTTAAACCCAGCAAGGCGTAAGTGTTGCGCAACACTTTATTTTGCGTTGTGGCTAAACTACCTTCACGACCTAATACTTGCACGTCATCTAACATTACTATGTTCCTTATAAAAAGTTGCCAATTGGCAACACTACTAAGATAGCGATTAATTGCAAAAGTTTCAAGTTAAATTATTATTAAATAATGTACTTGATTTGCAATTGCACAGTTTGCAAACCTTTGTATTCATTGGCTTCTAGCGCGTATACCGCAGCAATGTTTTCTGCTAGGTTTTCTATACAATTAAAATAAATGGCATCAAAGCGTTTTTGGTCTTTCTCTAGCAGCAATTTCAAATGTTTTTCTCCAACGATACGTTGGCTAATCACTTTAAAATCACCACAAAAAACTGGTTGTGCAAAGCCTTGACCCCATACGCTAGAAGCCAATACCTGCGCAGTCTGCAGAATTGTCTCATTTGCATCTAAATTGCCGTCAGTTTCAATCACTGCTTGCAAATCAGCTTCTGTTAATAGCATACGCGCAACGGCTTCAAATGCTTGCTGAAATGCATCAAAATCACGTTCTAAAATACTTAAACCCGCCGCCATGGCATGGCCACCGAACTTGATGATGAGGCTTGGGTACTGTTTAGTCACTAGGTCAAGCGCATCGCGCAAATGCAAACTAGGAATAGACCTGCCTGAGCCTTTAACTATTCCGTCACCCACATCTGCAAAAACCAAAGTTGGCCGATGATATTTTTCTTTTAGGCGTGAAGCCAAAATACCGATGACGCCTTGATGATAATCGGTGTTATAAATACTCAAACTGTAATTTTGAGAAACTTCAATATTTTCTAATGAAATCAAAGCACTATCTTGCATATCGGCTTCAATATTGCGCCGCTCCATATTCAATCCATGCAGCGTTTGTGCCTTTTTAGTTGCATCAGCTTCTGTTTCTGCCAATAAACAAGCAATACCGAGACGCATATCATCTAGCCTGCCAGCCGCATTCAAACGTGGTCCGACGTAAAAGCCTAAATCTTGCGCAGTGACTTTTTCTGGCGATTTTCCTGCAATTTTTAACAATGCAGTAATACCTGCACAGCAAACACCCGCACGGATGCGGCGCAAACCTTGTTCGACGAGGATTCTGTTATTGGCATCTAATTTCACTAAATCTGCCACGGTACCAAGTGCCACCAAATCAAGCAATTCAGTTAAGTTTGGCTCTGCTTTATCAATAAATGCACCGCGCTTTCGCAACTCTGCACGCAAAGCCAACAACACATAAAACATCACACCAACGCCAGCAAGATTTTTACTGGAAAAACTACAACCATGTTGATTGGGATTCACAATACAAGCGGCTTTTGGCGTGGTATCTGCAGGCAAATGGTGGTCGGTAATCAGCACCTGTAAGCCCAATAAATTCGCAGCTTCCACACCATCTACACTCGCAATGCCGTTATCTACCGTGATTAAAATATCGGGTTTTAAAGTAGCGGCTAGCTGGACGATCTCAGGCGTTAAGCCGTAGCCGTATTCAAAGCGGTTGGGCACTAAAAAATCCACGTTCGCACCCACGCTACGTAAGCCTTTTACGGCAACTGCTGTGGCGGTTGCGCCATCGGCATCGTAATCACCAATTACTAAGATTTTTTTGTTTTGAGCAATAGCGTCGGCTAACAATTTAGCCATTTCGCCACTATTGGTCAGTTGCTCAGGTGGAATGATTGCACTCAATGAAGTTTCAAGCTCATTTTTACTCACTACGCCGCGAGCCGCGTACAACCTAGCGAGTAGTGGATTAACGCCTTGTGCGATAAGCGCTTTTACAATGGTTGCATCAAATACGCGTTGCTTAATTTGCATGATTTTCTTACTGGCCGCCACCATAGCACCAAAGGCTATTGATGATGAGTAATCGTTTAGCTTCACGCGCAAGGTTAACAGGATGTTCAAACAACAACATTTGAATTTCGTTGGTAAAATGCGTCCACTTGATTGCACCTTCGCCCGTGGGCATAAATGTGCCTATATCTTTATTGATTGCGGCTTGTGGCGCGGTGGTTTGAATATCTGGATTCTTTTCTAAACGCAAAAACCATAGGTTTTCATGCCAATAAAACCGCATTCCATCTGCCTCAAAGTACTTATTTAAAGTGTTTGTCAGGGCGTTTATTTCATCACTTTCTAAGGGCAAAGGTGCAGGCTCCGCCAAGCTAAGGCTATCACGCTGCAACACCAAATGCACAGGTGCGGCATATAGCCAATAGGCGCTTCCAGCCTCATTGCCAGCTTGTTGCCAGGCAAGCGCTGCATTAGGTATTGAAGGCGAAAATAACTTTTTAAGAAAAGCAAACATGGGCGCTATTTTAGCATTGATAAATGACACCCAATAAAAAAGCCGCCTCCCTAATCAATATAGGGCGCGGCTTTTCTACTTACTTAGCTATTGCTAGCTATTACCAGTAATGACGATCGTTACGGTCACGATGACCCCAACCATGGTGTTCACCACGATCTCTGTCCCAGCCTCTATGGTCGTCCCTGTCGTTATTGTCGCGTGGTTGGCTATAACTTACATCTGAGATGTAACCATTAGGCCTTACATCCACGTGTACAGGTATATAACGACCTGGATCACGATCTGTTACGGTTGAGTATTGACGACCATTGTACTCATAGCTCACCAAATAGCCCGCAGGCACTTGGCTCCAATTGTCAACAGTCACACAACGATCAACTGGGCGCGTTTCAACACGCTCACGACCACCGTAACCATAACCACGGTCATTGTCCATGCGGTCACCCACGATAGCACCAACACCAGCACCCACTGCGGCAGCCGCAACTTTACCGTTACCGCGACCTACTGTGTGGCCTAATAAGCCACCAGCTATACCGCCGATAATTGCACCACCAACTGAACGCTCACGCGGTTCATAAACACTTTCGCGTACATATTCGGTACGGCACTCTTGGCTAGGCGTATTTACACGCTGAAACTGTGGTGTTACCGAAATAACGCGAGCGCTATCCTCATAATCACCATTTGCCAAAGCTGGTAATGAAACCGTCGCCGCAATTAAACCCAATAATAATGTATTACGCATTTTTAAAATCTCCTCTAGTTTGTCTGCAATTTTTACGAAAATAATTTCGTGCAGATGAGCAGATAACGGAGCAACTTTTAGTTTGATGACACAAATTTTCAAATTAATGATTTTACTTAGAGGCATCATTTAAAATGATATGTAAGTTTATTCATGCAATATCGACTAATGTATCTTTATATATTCCGCTATGTGACTAGAGTTACAGTGCTCGCACTTTTTGCGCCTATACTAGTCACACACTTTACAAACCATGGGTATCATTGGAGTCAATCATGAAAAATTTATTTCTAGCGAGCATTACCTTAATTGCCAGCCTGAGCTTGTCGAGTGCTGCCTTAGCGGCAGACAAAGGCGAGATGGGTGGCAACTGCACTACTGGCTTATCCGAAGGCGTTCTATTCAAAACTAATTGTAGCGTAAGCGAGGTTTACAAAGGTAAAACCTATTGCTTTAGTAGCCAAGGTGCAAAAGAAGAGTTTTTAAAAAATCCTGAAGAAACTGTGAATAAAGCCAAAGCGTTTTACGATAAAAACGCTAATGACAAAGCCAGTATGCAAGAAATGAAGAGCATGCCGATGCAAGATAAAGCCGCTGAAGTGACACGCGAAAAGATTAACCAAGCCGATGCACTTAAACAAATCAGTAGCAAAACCTGCGATTTAAGTAACAAAGACGCTGGCTATTTGGTTTTTAATGGTATGGATTTAAGCCACTGCAATATGCAAAACGTCAGCTTTTTCGGCGCAGAGCTAATGGGCGCCAATTTAAGTGGTGCCAATCTGCAAGGTGCATATCTAAACTTAGCCAGGCTAGAAAACGCCAATTTAAGTAAAGCCAACTTGACCGATGCCACTATATTCCAAGCGATTTTTAGTAAAACCAATTTCCAAGGTGCTAACCTTACCAACGCACGCATGATAGGTACGCTCGGCGATGTAGACATGAGCAACGCAACGGTTAAAAGGGGTCGTTTTGGCTTAGATATTGGTAATCAGCCAATGGGCGCCATGCGCTTTGATGCAATCGGCGGCAAATTTGCTAACACCAATTTTGAAGGCGCTGACATTAACCGCTCTAACTTTAAATTTGCTGATTTCAGAGGTGCTAACTTGCGTAATACCGATTTGTTCCGTGCCGATTTTAGCAAAGCTGATTTAACGGGTGCCGATATTACAGGCGCGAAAATGGGCGAAGCGGTGTTAGACGAAACCATTATGACTGATGTAAAAGGCTTAGAAGCAATTAAAGGTTACGATCAAACTAAAGGTAAATGTGTGAATTGCGCGCTGGCGGCTGAGGTGCCAGAAGCAAAAAAGTACAATAAAGCGGACATTACTGAGACTGCTGAGGTCGATTTAATGACCGCTGAAAATCCAGCTAAAAGCACCTTCAGAATGGGCGCTCGTTTTTAATGCTCTAGCGATTAACTATTTCTAAAAGCTAGTTGGGCGCGATTAAATCTTACTACATAATCGCGCTTTTTAATTGTTAACCTTGTGCTATTTCGGGTTCTGGGACACCGCAAATGCGATTTGCAGGCACTGCAATATCAATTAGCTTAGGCTTAGGTAAATTTAAATTATTCATGATTTCTATAAAGGCATCACGCGTTTTACCTGCCAAGCGTGAGTTGATATTTTTTTCTTGTGCTATTGAGCTTACGCGTCGACCATTGTAATCGTGCCCTGGATAAACCAACGTATCATCTGACAATGTAAATAATTTATTCATAATACTGTTGTATTGCATTTCTGCGCTGCCGCCTTGAAAATCTGTGCGTCCGCAACCGTTAATTAATAAGGCATCCCCTGTAAAAATGCGGTCATTCCACAAATAAGATGCGCTTCCAGGCGTATGCCCTGGCGTGGCAATCACCTGTATTGTCTGGCTGCCAATTGTTAACACGTCACCATCCTTTAATTGTATATCAGCTGCTGAGGCGCCACATAGCTCACTGACACCTGTTTTGATGGCTAACTTTTTTCTAAGCATGCCGCTTGCAGTAATGTGATCCGCATGAACATGCGTTTCTAGCCCATATTTCAGCTGCAAATTATGCAGGGTAATCATTGAAATATAATCTTCAATATGGCTCGCCACGGGGTCAATTAACACCGCCTCACGCGAATTATCATCAACCAGTAAGTAGGTATAAGTTGATGATTCAGTATCAAACATTTGCTTAAACATGATAAAACTCCTAAAATTTTAAAATTATGTTAAAATATATTATATATTAAAATATAATATAAATATATTAATTATCTTACTGAGACTATGACTGAAATTATAGAAATAAATTTTGATAAGCTGCGCGCTAAAGCTGATATGGCAACGAGTTTAATGAAGGTAATGGCGAACTCAGATCGCCTCATGTTGCTGTGCCAGTTATCTCAAGGCGAAAAATCAGTAGGCGAATTAGAAACTATTTTAGATATTCGCCAACCTACACTATCGCAGCAACTCACTGTTTTACGCGAAGCCGATTTAGTAGCTACGCGCCGCGAAGGCAAAAGCATTTTTTATCGCGTTTCAAGTAAATCCGCACTCGCCTTAATGCAAGTGCTTAGCCAAGAAATCTGTAACACTTAAAGAGAAAACCATATGACTATACAAATCACCAAACTATCGAATGACTTTAGCACTGCGCCACAAATTAGCGTGGATGATGTAGCGGAAGTTGCACAATTAGGCTTCAAAACTATTATTAATAATCGTCCAGACAACGAAGGCGGCGCAGAACAGCCCACCAGCGCACAACTTAAAGCGGCCGCAGAACTGCTAGGTTTAAATTATGTTTACATTCCGGTAATTCCAAACAATCTCCAGTCTGAGCAGATTACTACTTTTGTTGCAGCTTATAGCATGGCTGCCAAGCCTGTTTTAGGTTTTTGCAGAACTGGTAACCGTGCTGGTAATGTTTTTAAGCTTTCTCAGATGGGAGAAACAATGTCAGGCTTAGAAGCGACGCCAAAGGGTCTAATTGCTTGGTTTAAAAGCAAATGTTTAATCACTCGCCTATGGCGCTGGTATAAAGCAAAATGCCTTCTCATGGCAAATACAGGGGCCTGTTGCAAAAAAAAATTAAGATGATTACAGAAATATGATTTTTGAAGTTCAGCTCATCAGCATTTTGCTGGGCTTGTTTGTTGGCTTAGTGTTAGCCCTCACTGGCGCTGGTGGGTCAATATTGGCTATTCCACTACTGGTATTTTTCTTAAACCTAAGTTTAATTCAAGCGGCACCTATTGCATTATTGGCTGTTTTTTCGGCTACAAGTTTTGGTGCAATACAGGGATTTCGCGCAGGAAAAGTACGCTACAAAACTGCTCTACTAATTGCATCATTTGGTATTGCGCTTGCGCCGCTAGGGGTGTGGCTTGCTAGAAGTGCACCAACCAAAATACTCAGCCTTGGCTTTGCTGCTACATTAGTCTTCGTCGCTTGGCGCATGTGGCAGCAAAGCTCACAAACCTTACATTCTGAGGAAAACAAACCAGCACCAGCATGTGTAATCAATCCTGCCACTTTTAAACTATTTTGGGCAGCGCCTTGCACTAGAAAGCTGGTGCTGACAGGCGGTATGACTGGCTTACTCTCTGGTCTATTCGGCGTAGGTGGTGGCTTTGTCATTGTTCCCAGTTTACGTAAAGTTAGTAATTTTGATATACAAACGATCATCGCTACCTCACTTATGGTGATTGCACTGGTATCTGCTACGAGCGTTTTTAGCTATCTAGTCCATGGCGACATTCACTGGAAGATTGCAACACCATTTATTGTTAGTACAATGATTGGCATGTTTTCTTTCAGGCAAATCAGTCATAATATATCTGCGGAAATCAGCCAACGCAGCTTTGCTGCATTAGCAGTTATAGCTGCTGTTATAATAATCATTAAATCTTATTAGTTAATAAGCGATTAATGATTTCACAATATTTATCACATCTTAAAGACTTATCTAAATCTGATAAATTTGGTCGATTAGCCATTGAACTCGCCGTTATTATAATCATCAAACTGGCGTTACTTTGGTTGCTGTGGTCACTGTATTTTTCTCACCCCATTGCGAAAGATGCCAGGCAGTTAGCCGTTACACGTATGCTGTTAAATCAAACAAACGAGTGAATCACTCTAATTAGTTAGGCTTTTACTTTATGCTGCCATCTGCAGAAGTCGTTGATCTCTCCCGCTTACAATTCGGCGCAACAGCGTTATATCACTTTCTATTCGTGCCACTCACGCTTGGCATGACGTGGATATTGGTCATCATGGAATCTGTGTATGTGATGACAGGCAAGCAAGTATACAAAGACATGACCAAATTTTGGGGGAAATTGTTCGGTATAAATTTCGCCATGGGTGTGACGACGGGCATCACCATGGAATTTCAGTTTGGCACTAACTGGGCTTATTATTCGCATTATGTGGGAGATATATTTGGTGCGCCGCTTGCCATTGAAGGCATGATGGCCTTCTTCTTAGAATCCACCTTCGTTGGCTTATTTTTCTTCGGTTGGGATAAACTCTCTAAAGAAAAACATTTGATGGTCACTTTCTTAGTGGCGCTTGGCTCGAATCTCTCCGCCCTATGGATTTTAATTGCCAATGGTTGGATGCAAAACCCAGTTGGTGCAGCGTTTAATTATGAAACCATGCGCATGGAAATGACCAACTTTTCTGCACTCATTTTTAATCCAGTGGCTCAAGTAAAATTTGTACATACAGTCGCGGCGGGCTACACTGCAGCATCGATGTTTGTATTGGGCATTTCGTCTTGGTATTTACTTAAAGGACGCGATGTAGGATTTGCATTACGTTCCATTGCCGTGGCTTCGGGCTTCGGTTTAGCTTCTGTGCTGTCTGTGATTGTGTTGGGCGATGAATCTGGCTATACCACAGGGGAAGTACAAAAAGTGAAACTAGCAGCCATTGAAGCAGAATGGCACACAGACCCAGCGCCTGCCGCATTCACTGTGTTTGGCATGCCTAATCAGAACGAAGAACGCACTGATCATGCGGTAAGGATTCCCTATTTATTAGGATTAATTGCCACACGCTCACTGGATGAAGATGTTACTGGCTTAATTGATATTAAAAATCAGAATGAAGTGCGCATCCGCAACGGCATGCAATCTTATTCCGACTTGCAGCGCTTAAAAGGTGGTGATAAATCTGAAGCCTCGATTAATGCATTTGAGAAATCGAAGGATGATTTAGGCTTTGGTTTATTGCTTAAAAAATATACACCCAATGTGACAGACGCAACAGAAGCGCAAATAAAGCAAGCCGCTAAAGATACCATCCCTAACGTATTTGCGCTATTCTGGTCATTCCGCATCATGGTTGGCATGGGGGTGCTGATGCTGTTTATCTTTGCAGCCTCTTTTTACTTTACCGCCAAGCGCAGTATTGGCAAACATACGTGGCTATTGCGACTGGCACTATATGCTATACCAGCACCCTGGATTGCTGCTGAAACAGGCTGGATTGTGGCTGAGATGGGGCGTCAACCATGGACGATTTCAGGAATTTTGCCCACACACTTGTCTACTTCATCCTTAACTACAGGCAACCTTTACTTTAGTTTGGCTGGCTTTATAGGGTTTTATACATTGCTGCTTGTCGCTGAGTTATTCCTGATGTTCAAATATGCCAGATTAGGTCCATCGAGCTTGCATACAGGTCGCTACTTTTTTGAAAAATATCAACCTACAGCCACTCACGCTGTAGAAAGTACATCATGACCTTCTTTGACTATACAACGCTAAAACTCATCTGGTGGCTGTTTATTGGCGTATTGCTCATTGGCTTTGCAGTGATGGATGGTTTTGATATGGGCGTAGCGAGTTGGTTACCATTTCTGGGCAAAACGGATGATGAGCGCAGAGTGATTATTAACACCATTGGCCCCACTTGGGAAGGCAACCAAACCTGGCTAGTGACCGCAGGCGGTGCAATTTTCGCCGCGTGGCCACTAGTCTACGCAGCGGCATTTTCAGGATTATATATTGCCTTATTACTCGTGCTATTTGCACTATTTTTCCGTCCAGTCGGCTTTGATTATCGCAGTAAATTAGCAGACCCGCGTTGGCGAAATGGTTGGGATTGGGCTTTATTTACTGGTGGAGCTGTTCCTGCCTTGGTGTTTGGTGTTGCGTTTGGCAACTTGTTTATTGGCTTGCCTTTTCATTATGACGAAAGCTTACGTTCATTCTACACAGGCAGCTTTTTTGGCTTGCTCAACCCATTCGCGCTATTATGTGGGGCAGTCAGCTTGTCTATGCTAATGTTGCATGGCGCGATTTACTTACAATTACGCACTGATGGAGCGGTGCAAAAGCGCGCGCAAAAAGCGGCGCTCATCGCCGGAATGGTCTGTGCTGCTGCCTTTGCGCTTGCTGGCATTTGGATTGCCTACGGTATTGATGGTTATTTAATTACCTCAACGCAAGATACGAATACAGCACTTAACCCATTAGCTAAAACAGTAGAGAAATCTGCAGGCGCATGGTTGAGTAATTACCATGCTTATCCATGGATGATATTAGCCCCAATCGCTGGTTTTGCAGGTATTGCCTTATCCCTGTTAAATGCTAGATTCAAAAATGAGCGCAGCGCATTTCTGTTTAGCAGCATCGCCATTGCAGGTATTATTTTGACGGCTGGCTTCTCAATGTTCCCATTTATTGTGCCTTCCAGCACTGATCCAGTCAGCAGCTTAACCATATGGGATGCGGTTTCTAGCAAAAAAACCTTAGGCATCATGTTTATAGTCACTGTTATTTTCTTACCTTTGATTATGCTATATACATCATGGGTCTATCGCGTGCTGCGAGGAAAAATAACGGTGCAATCGATTAAAGACAATACGCATACGGCATATTGATTGTTAGAAAAGTTAGGAGAATAAGGATGTGGTATTTCACATGGATATTAGGCGTTGGCCTAGCGCTCGCCTTTGGAATTATTAACGTCATGTGGCTAGAAGCGGAACTGCCCGATGACTCTGAGTAGTTTAATATAAGCTGATTTAGCGTTTAGATTCCAACCTCACAAAATATCCACCAAATTTAGCCAGCAGCTAATTTTTCCAATGCGGCTAGATTAGTCAATTCAATATGGCCACGCCCAAGTGCAACCCAACCCTTTTGCTCAAAACGTTTCAATTGTCGGCTCACCACCTCGCGCGCTGTGCCTAGCTCATCCGCTATTAACTGATGTGTGCGGCTGATGGTTTCACTATTCGCATCTAGCAGCAACTTTGCTAAACGCGCATCTAGGCTGTGAAACGCCACTTCATCCAGCAACACGATTAAATCACTAATCAGCGCACCGTAATTGGTCATCACGAAACGGCGAAACACCGCTGAATCTACCATCAATTGATTAAAAGCAGCCGCAGGAATGATCACATCGCGAATCGGCTCCTCTACAATGGTAGAAGCCGGGTAATCACTGTTGCCCAACAAACACGTAGTGGTAATTACGCAAGTCTCGCCCGCCGCAACGCGGTAGAGCAGAATCTCACGCCCAGATGCCGACATTTTATATACGCGCGATTGCCCTGCAAGCCGCATCACATAAGCGCCACATGCACCGCCTTCACGGTAGCCAACAGTACCAATTGGCGCTTCTACAATGCGCGCAGACTTGGTTAAAATATCACGCGCAATAGGTTCTAAAGCTAATAGTGGTGGAAAACTTTGCAACCAATTTAAATTACCCAAGCCGTACTCCCCCAGTAGTCATATTTTTGTACTATAAAGTGTCAATCAAACTTTTAATCATCTCCAGCCCAAAACCAACACCAAAGCCATTCACATCACTTTGCACCGCGCCCAAGCCGCCTTTGCGGTTGGTCGAACTTAAATCAGCGTGCAGCCAAGCCACATCGTTCTCAATAAATTTGCCCATAAACCGCGCGGCATGCATGTGGTCGCCACCGCCTTCTAACGTGCATTGTTTAATGTCCGCAATGTCGCTATCTAAATCACTATCCATGTCTTCTTCATATGGAAAAGCCACTATGCGTTCTCCAGCCAAGGCGCCCGCTTCTATTGCCTTACAGGCCAGTTCTGGTTTATTCGCTATGACGCCACTCATGCGATCGGTCACAGCCACCGCCATGCTGCCAGTGAGTGTTGCAAAATCTAAAATCACATCTGGAGACTTTCCATTTTTATCTATGCGCGAGGCTAATGTGAGCGTATCCGCCAGCACCATGCGGCCTTCAGCATCGGTATGCACAATCTCTATCGTCATGCCATTTAAAGCCGTTACCACATCATTTTGCTTATAGGCGAGTGGCCCAATATGATTTTGTGCAATCGCCAACCAGCAATCGATTTTGACAGGCAATTGCTGCAATGTTGCTGCCATTAAAATACCCAGCGCAACCGCACTACCATTCATATCCTCGTGCATGCCTTGCATATATTTAGCAGGTTTAAGGTTATGCCCACCTGTATCAAAACAAATGCCCTTGCCAACCAGCGCGATATGTTTTTTGACAACTTTTGGATCATACGTTAAGTGCACAATCGCCGCATCCATCGGCTCACTACCTTGTCCAACCGCATAAAATGCGCCAGCGCCCATTTTTTTTAGCGCTGGCATATCAAATTCTTCCCAGTTCCAGCCGTTTTCTTTTGCTAAAACTTTCACTTTTGTGCGATACGAAGTGGGCGTTAATTCATTTGGTGGCAACATGGTTAAGCTTCGACACAGCGTATTACCCACCACGCGCGCATTCATGTAGCTATAATCGTGTTCCGCATTAAAGCCGTGAATACTGATTTTTTTCAATGGCTTATGTTTACTCTCTTTTTTGCGCGATGGCAATTCAACCGCATTTACAGTCGCCACATAATATGCCGCACAGGCGTTAATTTCTTTGGTTTTCTCATCACCAAACACACAAATCGCCAGCGCTTCTGGCTGCTCATCCAACAAGAGTTTTATTGCTTTGCGCAATAGCGTGTGTTTTTGAAACATACTCAGTTTTTCGGCTAACACCACGTAACTTGCTAGACCTCCATTTGGCAACTCCACAGCCACAGGGTTTTTATTAAGTTCTTTAAATTCGCATTTGCTACGTATAAGTTTATTTTCAAGAATCTTACCAAAAGGAATGTTTTTTTCTGTCTTTTCACTCAACACAAAAAGTATGTGTTTCTCTGAAGATAACGTTTTTTCGCTGCCAATGTCAGCATGTTGTGTAAATTTTAACGACATTTAATCACCTTTAACTCTTATATAATATCTAAGACAATGATAGCAAATCTACTTTGTTTTACTCTATAGAACTACGGTTTAACTTGACCAAAAAGCCTAAAAAAGCCACACTTACGGCTTTATAGAACATTCTAATTCACGTTTGCTATTTGCGTAGATTATACGCGTAGCAAACGTGACACGGAGAAATCTCACGCATGGTAATGAATCAGCAAACAGGTTTAGAAGAAACAGACGCGCAAGAAACGCAGGAATGGCTTGACGCACTCAACTCGGTGATTGAAAACGAAGGTACAGAACGTGCGCACTTTTTGCTTGAGGCGATGATTGATCAGGCGCGTCGCTCTGGCAGCAACCTGCCTTACAATGCGACAACCGCCTATGTAAACACTATCCCAACCCATTTGCAGCAACGCTTGCCTGGTGACCCAGAAATGGAGCGTCGTGTACGAGCGCTAGTGCGTTGGAACGCAGTGATGACGGTATTGCGCGGCAACGAAAAGTCGCCAGGAGTCGGTGGTCACATTGCTAGCTTTCAATCGGCAGCTACTCTATACGACACTGGGTTTAATTACTTCTTTATGGCGCCAAATGAAAATTTTGGTGGTGATTGCGTGTATTTTCAAGGGCATTCATCGCCAGGCGTGTACGCGCGCGCCTTTTTGGAAGGCCGCATCAGCGAAGAACAATTATCAAATTTCCGCCAAGAAACAGGCGGTAAAGGCTTATCTAGCTACCCACATCCATGGCTAATGCCTGATTTTTGGCAGTTCCCCACTGTTTCAATGGGCTTGGGTCCGCTTCAAGGCATTTACCAGGCGCGTTTCCTGAAGTACCTGCACGATCGCGGTATTGCCGATACCAGCAACCGTAAAGTATGGGTGTTTTGCGGTGATGGCGAAATGGACGAGCCTGAATCGCTTGGCGCCATTTCATTGGCTTCGCGAGAAAAATTAGACAATCTGATTTTTGTTGTTAATTGTAACTTACAGCGCCTAGATGGCCCTGTGCGCGGCAATGGAAAAATTATTCAAGAGTTGGAATCTGATTTCCGCGGCTCAGGCTGGAATGTACTCAAAGTGATTTGGGGCTCATATTGGGATCCTTTATTAGCCATGGACAAAGATGGGTTGCTGAAAAAACGCATGGAAGAATGCGTAGATGGCGAATACCAAAACTTCAAGGCTAAGGGTGGTGCTTATACGCGCGAACATTTCTTTGGCAAATATCCTGAGCTAAAAGCCATGGTCGCTGCCATGAGCGACCAAGATATTTGGCGCTTAAACCGCGGCGGACATGATCCGCATAAAGTTTACGCTGCATATCACGCGGCAGTAAACCATAAAGATCAACCAACTGTGATTTTAGCCAAAACCGTCAAAGGTTACGGCATGGGCGAAGCGGGAGAAGGCCAAAATACCACGCACCAGCAAAAGAGCATGGATATTGAATCACTCAAAAAATTTCGCGACCGTTTTGATTTGCCGATTACCGATGAGCAAGTAGAAAGCTTAAGCTTCTATAAACCTGCTGACGATTCGCCTGAAATGAAATACATGGCCGAGCGCCGTGTCGATATGGGTGGTTTTGTACCGCAACGCAGACGCAAAGGTAATGAGTTAAAAATACCAGAACTTTCTGCTTTCGAGAACATGTTAGTCGCGACTGGTGAGCGTGAAATTTCCACCACCATGGCCTTCGTGCGTATCCTTTCCACGCTGGTGCGCGACAAAGAACTAGGCAAGTTTATAGTGCCAATTGTGCCTGATGAGGCGCGTACTTTTGGTATGGAAGGCATGTTCCGTCAGCTGGGTATTTATGCCAGTCAAGGCCAGCTCTACGAGCCGATGGATTCTGATCAAGTCATGTATTACAAAGAGCAAAAAGATGGCCAGATTTTAGAAGAAGGCATCAATGAAGCAGGTTCATTCTCAAGCTGGATTGCAGCCGCTACGTCATACAGCGTTACCGGTGTGCAGATGATTCCGTTCTACATTTTCTACTCGATGTTTGGCTTTCAGCGAATTGGCGATTTGGCATGGGCAGCCGGCGATTGCCGTGCGCGCGGCTTCTTGCTTGGAGCGACTGCTGGCAGAACCACGCTAAATGGCGAAGGTTTGCAACATGAAGATGGCCACAGCCATTTAATGTCGGCAACTATTCCAAATTGTATTTCTTACGATCCAACATTTGCATACGAATTGGCGGTCATCATTCAAGAAGGCTTGCGCCGCATGGTGCAAAACCAAGAAGATGTGTATTACTACATCACGTTGATGAACGAAAACTACACACACCCTGCACTGCCAGCGGGTGCGGAGCAAGGTATTTTGAAAGGTTTATACAACTTTAGTAAATCTAAAAATGCAGCCAAAGATTTAAAAGTACAATTGATGGGTAGTGGCGTGATTTTGCGTGAAGTGATTGCTGCAGCAGAATTACTTGAAAAAGATTGGGGCATTGCAGCGGACGTATGGAGCGCGACTAGTTTCACAGAATTGCGCCGCGAAGGCCTAGAATGTGACCGCTGGAACATGCTCAACCCTGAAAAACCGCAAAAAGTGAGCTATGTGGCACAATGCTTAAAAGGCGCAAGCGGCCCAGTCATCGCCTCTACCGACTATATGAAGAGCTTTGCTGAGCAAATTCAACGTTTTGTGCCGAGCAAATTCGTCGCACTTGGCACCGATGGTTTTGGCCGCTCTGATAGCCGCGAAGCGCTACGAGACTTCTTTGAAGTCAATCGGTATTATGTAGTGGTTGCTGCGCTAAAAGCCTTGAGCGACGAAGGCAAATTGCCTGCGGCTAAAGTTGCAGAAGCGGTCAAAAAATACAAGTTGAATGCTAACAAACCAAACCCGACTAGCATTTAAACCTATGGCATTTAAGGACATAAAATGGCATTAAAAGACGTACTCGTCCCGGATATTGGAAATTTTGATTCAGTGGATGTGATTGAAGTTTTAGTCAAAGCTGGTGACACCATTGCCAAAGATGACTCGCTGATTACGGTTGAATCTGATAAAGCTTCGATGGATATTCCTGCGCCATTTGCTGGCACAGTGAAAGAAGTCAAAATTAAAGTGGGCGATAAAGTCGCGCAAGGGCATTTAATTTTGACGTTAGAATCTGTAGAAACAGCATCGCCAGCAGCAGCCCCAATATTGGCTTCCAGCCCTGCTCCCGCGAAGTCTGCAGAAGTGCCAAAAGCGGCTATTCCTGAGCCGAGTCGCCCTGCGCCAGAACCCGCACAAAAAATCCAGCCCGCGCATCAACCTTTGCCTGTAGGCGAGAGTGTTGTAGTAAACGGCGGAAAATCTTCACACGCTAGTCCATCGGTACGTAAATTCGCGCGCGAATTAGGGGTTAATTTATTACTCGTCAATGGTTCTGGTGCAAAAAATCGTATTTTAGAAAGCGATGTGCAGGCTTTCGTAAAAGGCGAACTTGCAAAACCGCGCACTGAAAATATGGGCGCAGGTTTAGGCGCGCTAGCCGCTTTGCCAATGCCAATCATCGACTTTAGCCAATTTGGTGAAATTGAAACCAAGCCCTTGTCACGCATTAAAAAAATATCCGGTGCCAATTTGCATCGCAACTGGGTCACCGCGCCGCACGTCACACAGTTTGACGAAGCCGACATTACCGATTTGGAAGAGTTTAGAAAATCCATGACGGAAGACGCAGAAAAACGCGGCGTTAAACTCACCATGTTGGCATTTTTAATCAAAGCTTCAGTCAA
>JANYCB010000005.1 GCA_025360485.1 Methylotenera sp.
TATAGTGCAATTTGTGGGGAAAAGTGGAGTTTTGTGGGAACTTTTCATCTTTAAGTTGGTAACTCCTCACTTTTGGACATGATAGGATTTTAATAAGCAATGTTTCGCGGCGCAACAAATTTAAGTATGGATGCAAAAGGGCGCTTAGCCGTTCCGGCGAAGCATCGCGACGCGCTTTTAACGCAAAGTGCGGGTAATGTGGTATTGACCGCGCACCCGCATGGTTGCTTGTTGCTGTACCCGCAACCTGCATGGGAGCCGATTCAAGCCAAAATGATGGCGCTATCGAGCTTCGATAAGCAATCGTCTAGCTTGCAGCGCTTGTTGGTGGGTTATGCCGAAGATATTACGATTGACGCAGCGGGACGCATGTTGGTGTCGCCTGCCTTGCGTGAGTTTGCCAATTTAGAAAAAGATGTGATGCTAGTTGGCCAAGGTAGCCACTTTGAAATGTGGAATATAGCCGCTTGGCGTAAGCAACTAGATATTGTAATGAACGGTGACGGCATTGAGATGCCCGCAGAATTAGAAGGTTTTTCACTATGAGTTTGGGCGCGACCTCAGCGCCCGCAACAGCCTCAGTGTCACTTGCAACAATGCCTTTCGTTTCTACTCACATCACTGTTTTGCTAAATGAGGCTGTTGATGGGCTTAACATCAAGGCAGGCGGTACTTATATTGATGGCACCTTTGGGCGCGGTGGACATAGCAGAAAAATATTATCTAAGTTAGAAATAGCAGGCCGCTTATTCGCTATGGATAGAGATTTAGCAGCGATAGAAACAGGCAAAACCATCACTGATGCGCGATTCACAATTGAGCATCGACACTTTTCAGAAATCAATCAATTGGCAACACAAAATAATTTAACGCACGTCGACGGCATTTTGCTGGATTTGGGCATTTCGTCGCCACAAATTGACGAAGGCGAGCGCGGTTTTAGTTTTAGGTTCGATGCGCCGCTCGATATGCGCATGGATCAAACGCGTGGCAAAACAGCGGCACAGCTGCTTGCCACAATTTCGGAGCAACAATTAGGGAAGGTGATTAAAGATTATGGTGAAGAACGGTTTGCTAAGCAGGTTGCAAGGGCGATTATTAAGGAGCGCGATGACGGGCGCGCCATCACCAGTACAGGTCAGCTTGCCAAGGTCGTGGCAAGTGCAATCCCCAAGGTCGAACCGGGGCAGAACCCTGCAACGCGCACCTTTCAAGCTTTACGGATTTTCGTCAATCAGGAGCTTGAGGAGTTATCGCTAATATTGCCGCAATGTCTGAGCTTATTGGCTGTGGGCGGTAGATTGGTGGTGATCAGTTTTCATTCGCTGGAAGATAGAATTGTGAAACGGTTTATTCAGAACGAGCAAAATCGTGATGATTTGCCTGCCAATTTTCCTATCAAAGCCAAAGATTTGCCACAACCACGCTTAAAAATGGTGGGTAAAGCGATTAAGCCAAGCGCTGCAGAAATCAAGTTAAATGTGCGCTGCAGAAGTGCCGTCATGCGTGTAGCAGAAAGAACGGCAACTGCATGACTAGGCTAAATCTAATCTTGTTTTTTGTGCTGATTATGGTGAGTTTGGGTGTGGTGACTTCGCAGGATAAAGCGCGCAAATTGTATTTTGAATTAGATCAACAACAAGAGTTGGCAAAAAAATACGATACAGAATATGGCCAATTACAGCTAGAGCAAAGCACTTGGGCCATGCATTCGCGTATAGAAGAGCTCGCCACCAAAAGAATGCAAATGCAAGTGCCTGATGCAAAACGGATACAAGTTATTTCGTTAGATGAAATGACGCGTTAACTATGGCCTATAACCATCCACAACATCATATTGTTAAATTGCCCGCCTGGCGTAGGCGCGTGTTGTTGATTGCAGTATTGGCGCTGTTTGCAGGCTTGTTGATGCGCGGCATTTATTTGCAAAGTTTACACAAAGCATTTTTGCAACAAAAAGGCGATGCACGTTATAGCCGCAATTTGGTGTTGCAAGCGCATCGCGGCAAGATCGTTGACCGCAATGGTGAGCTGCTCGCCATTAGCAGCCCAGTTGAATCAGTGTGGGCAAGTCCGCCAGACGTAGAGATTGATAAGCATCAAAAAAGTGCGCTAGCTAAATTGCTGATGATGAAAACCAATGATATTGACAAAAAAATTGCAAATCAAGAGCGTGAGTTCGTGTACTTAAAACGCCGTGTTTCGCCAGAGTTGGCGGCGCAAGTGATGAGTTTGGAAATTCCAGGCGTATTTTTGCAGCGCGAATATAAGCGTTTTTACCCTGCAGGAGACGTCACCGCACATTTGGTGGGATTTACTGGAATTGATGATAACGGCCAAGAAGGTTTTGAATTGGCACAGAATAGTTTGCTTTCTGGCAAAGCTGGCAGCCGCCGTGTAATTCAAGATAGGCAAGGTCATATTGTTGAAGATTTAGAAGCCGTCAAAGTCCCGCAAGATGGTCATGATTTGGTATTAAGTATTGATAGGCGCATTCAATATTTGGCGTTTAGAGAATTATCAAAAGCCGTTGAGCTGCATAAGGCTAAAGCCGGGGCAGCCGTGATATTAGATGCCAAAACGGGTGAAGTGTTAGCGATGGTGAATATACCAACGTATAACCCCAATAACCCAATCAACATTGCTGGTAAAACGCGTAATCGCGCGGTTACTGATACGTTCGAGCCAGGCTCGACCATGAAGCCCATTACCGTGTCTGCTGCCATGCAATTTGGAGACTACAAACCCGACACCAAAATTCAGACTGCGCCTGGTTATATGACGATAGGTACGGCGACCATTCACGATTCGCATATGCACGGCATATTAACGGTATCGCAAGTGATACAGAAGTCATCCAATGTGGGCGCCGCAAAAATGGGCCTAAGTCTTAAAAAGGAAGAGTTGTGGAGTGCTTTTAATCAAGTAGGGTTTGGTACGCCAACGCATATTGGATTTCCAGGTGAAGCTTCTGGAATATTAAGAAATTACAAAACATGGCGGCCCATTGAGCAAGCCACGATGTCATTCGGCCATGGGATTAGCTTGACTTTATTACAGCTGGCGAGGGCTTATACCGTATTTGCGAATGACGGTGAGTTAAAACCTGTTTCATTATTTAAGTTGGCAGAATCGCCAGTAGGCCATCAAGTGTTTTCTGCACAAGTGGCTAGCGAAGTAAAAGACATGCTGGAAACGGTAGTGCAGCCTGGCGGTACCGCACCAAAGGCGCAAATAGCGGGGTATCGCGTTGCTGGCAAAACTGGCACAGCCCATAAATTGGGGGCACATGGTTATGAAGAAGATAAATATGTAGCTTCTTTTATCGGCATGGCCCCTGCTTCTAATCCGCGCCTGATAATGGCGGTGATGATTGATGAGCCAGATATCGCAGGTGATCAGTATTATGGCGGCGCTTCGGCAGCCCCAGTATTTAGTGCGGTAATGGCGGATGCATTGCGTATGCTGGCAGTGCCACAAGATTCGCCCAATAACAATATCGTGATTCCACCTGATACCAGCGAAGATGTGAAAGAGGTGGTATGACCATGGCAAATTTCTCAATTAAAACACTTGTAAAAAGCATCACGGCTGACAGCCGCCAAGTACAGCAAGGCAGCTTGTTTATTGCGTATCCTGGCGACAAGGCCGATGGCCGAAATTACATAGCAAATGCCATTGCTAGTGGCGCTAGCGCCGTATTGTGGGAGCCTGAAAATTTTAACTGGCATGCAGATTGGGATATTGAAAACATTCCAGTTAAACAACTACGCCTGCAGGCAGGCAGTATTGCGAGCCAATATTACAATAATCCTTCCAATAAAATGTGGATGATAGGCGTCACTGGCACCAACGGCAAAACCTCCATTAGCCAATGGCTCGCGCAATGCTTTAATTATTTAGATAATAAAACTGCGGTTATTGGCACATTGGGCAATGGTTTACCAGGTCAGCTTACTCCAACCTCAAACACAACGCCCGACGCGGTTTTGCTACAAGGCATGTTGGCAGATTATGTTAAGCGGGATGTAAAAACGGCTGTGATGGAAGTGTCCTCGCATGGTTTAGATCAGGGTCGTGTGCGTGGTGTGCACTTTGATGTGGCAGTGCTGAGTAATTTAACACGTGACCACTTAGATTATCACGGTTCATTTGAGGAATATGCAAATGCAAAGCGACGTCTTTTTGTAGAAGGCGATTTGAAGTTTGCTGTGTTAAATGGGGATGATGAGTTTGGCCAAGAAATTGAAGAAGACTTAATAGATACAGGCACATCTGTCATTACCTATGGCATTGAGCATGGTGATGTTAGGGCGGCTGAGCTACATTTTGAAAATACACATTTTTCATTTCTTGCCAGCACTCCGTTTGGTAACGCTCCTATAAAAGCAAATTTAATTGGCCGTTTTAATGTGTACAACGTGTTGGCTGTGTTAGCTACTTTGCTAGCATCCAAAGTGAGTTTAGATGATGCGGTCAAAGCCATTTCATTCATTCAATCGACAAGCGGGCGCATGCAATTACTTGGCGGCGGCAAACTACCTTTGGTTGTGGTGGATTATGCACATACCCCTGACGCGTTAGAAAAGGTACTTAGCACATTAAAAGAGCAAACAGCCTCTAAACTCATTTGCGTATTTGGCTGCGGTGGCAATCGTGATGCGGGCAAACGTGAATTGATGGGCATAGTAGCAAACACAACAGCTGATGCGGTGGTAGTGACATCAGACAATCCGCGGGATGAAGCGCCAGAAGCTATTATTCAAGACATTGTGCGTAGCATGAACGGAAATTATGCGATTGAAGCAGATCGCGCTAAAGCGATATCAATCGCTATTTTGACAGCAAAACCAAGTGATATCGTGCTGATTGCGGGCAAAGGTCATGAAGATTACCAAGAAATTGCAGGCAAAAAACATCATTTTAGCGATGTAGAGCAAGCGCTGAGTGTGTTGCAAAAATATGAGGCAGCGCTTGTATGAATCAAAACGGCATGATGATGCTTAGCGAAATCACAAAGGCGGTGAATGGGCGCATGATAGGTGCGGATGTACTGGTGCAAAGTGTGGGCACAGACAGCAGAAATATTGTTAAAAATCAATTATTTATTGGCATAAAAGGTGAGCGTTTTGATGGCAATACTTATGCTCAGGAAGCTATTAAACAAGGCGCTGCAGCGGTGCTTGTCTCAGATGAAAACACTCAAGCTAACCCAGCAGTGGTGGTGCAAGACACACGCTTGGCATTAGGTAGTCTTGCAAAACATTGGCGCAATAAATTTAAATTATCTTTAGTTGCAGTGACTGGAAGCAATGGTAAAACCACCGTTAAAGAGATGATGGTCGCCATCCTGGCTGTGACGAACAAAAGTACATTGGCGACTCAGGGCAATCTTAATAATGATATTGGCATGCCGCTAACGCTGCTGAAAATGCGTGCTGAAAATGCAGTATCTGTGATTGAGATGGGGATGAGTCATGAAGGTGAGATCCGTTATCTTACCAACTTGGCGCAGCCAACCGTAGCGGTCGTCAACAATGCCGGTACTGCGCATATTGGCGAGGTCGGTTCGCGCGAAGCGATTGCACGTGCCAAAGGCGAAATCTACGAAGGCTTGACGGCAGATGGCGTCGCCATTATCAATGCGGATGATGAGTATGCTGATTATTGGCGGTCGCTTAATACAACAAGAAAGGTAATCACTTTTGGCTTAAGTAAAAAAGCCGATGTGACCGCTACTTATCAAATAAGCGGTAATCAAGCACAAATCGCACTTAAAACGCCTAATGGGCCGATTCAATTTGAATTGAACGTATTAGGCGTACATAACATTCACAATGCGCTGGCAGCGAGCGCAGTGGCGGTTGCTTTAGGTGTTTCTAATAGGGATATATCGAAAGGTCTTGCGGGATTTGGCGCTGTTAAGGGACGTCTCAATTGGCTGCTAGGTTCCAACGGGGCTGTGCTGATTGACGACACGTATAACGCCAATCCTGATTCGATGAAAGCCGCCATTGCTGTTTTAGCAAATCAAAAAACACTGCAGATTTTCGTGATGGGTGATATGGGCGAACTGGGCATGAATACACCGCAAATGCATGCGGATATTGGCCTGTATGCCAAACAAAATAGCATTAATCAGCTGTTTACTTTTGGAGAAATGAGCCAATTAGCGGCTAAGGCCTTTGGTGTAGGCGCACAACATTTTTCTTCCATTGAAGCTTTAGTTACAAGCTTGAAACCGTTGATGCAAAAAGGCGTCACCGTTTTGGTGAAGGGTTCGCGTTTTATGCAAATGGAACGAGTAGTCAATCAATTACTAGAAAAAAATAACACCTTGGAGGAGAAGCAATGCTGCTAGAACTTGCTCGTTACTTGGCACACGATATTCGCGGTTTTAATGTGTTCAATTACATCACCTTGCGTGCGGTATTGGCAACACTCACTGCGCTCATTATTTCGTTTGTGGTGGGCCCAAAAATGATACGCAAACTTACCGAATACAAGGTAGGACAATCCGTGCGCGATGATGGACCGCAAACACACTTGGTGAAAGCAGGTACGCCAACCATGGGAGGCGCGCTAATTTTGGTAGCCATTGCTGTGGCCACTTTGTTATGGGCAGATTTAACTAATCGTTTTGTATGGGTGGTGTTGGTTACGACCTTAGGTTTTGGTGCCATAGGCTGGGTAGATGATTATCGCAAAGTGGTTTACAAAAATCCAAAAGGACTATCAGCCAAAGCCAAGTATTTTTGGCAGAGTGTGATTGGTTTGGGTGTGGCTATATTCTTGTTTCGCACTTCTACAACGCCCGCAGAAACAACGTTGATTTTTCCATTTTTTAAGCACTTGGTGTTGCCGTTAAGTGCTGTCAGTTTTATTGCCCTGACTTATTTGGTGATTGTAGGCAGTAGCAATGCGGTCAATTTGACGGATGGTTTGGATGGTTTGGCGATCATGCCAACCGTGATGGTAGGCAGCGCATTGGCCATTTTTGCTTATGTGGCAGGTCATTTGTATTTTTCAAAATATTTAGGCATTCCTTATGTGGCAGGTGCGGGCGAACTCATGGTGTTTTGCGCCGCGATGGCAGGTGCAGGCTTAGGATTTTTGTGGTTTAACGCTTATCCAGCCGAAGTATTTATGGGTGATGTAGGCGCGCTTGCCCTAGGAGCCGCTCTGGGTGTAGTGGCAGTGATTGTGCGGCAAGAAATCGCGCTATTTATTATGGGTGGCGTGTTCGTGGTGGAGACATTCTCGGTTGCACTTCAAGTCATGTATTTTAAATACACCAAAAGCAAAACTGGCACGGGTAAGCGCATCTTTTTAATGGCGCCGCTACACCATCATTACGAGCAAAAGGGTTGGAAAGAAACACAGGTCGTCGTGCGATTTTGGATTATCACCATGATGTTGGTTTTAGTTGGATTATCTACTTTGAAATTAAGATGAGAATAGAACTTAAAAATAAGCGTGTTTTAGTGTTAGGTCTTGGTGAGACAGGCCTGTCAGTGTTGCGATGGTTAGCCAAGCAAGGTGCAATCATGTCTGTGGCTGATTCACGTGACAATCCGCCCAATATGGATGATTTAGTTCGTCACATGCCACAGGTGGCTATTTATCCTGGAAAATTTAAACAAGAAGTGCTGTTACAAGCCGAATTAATAGTGATTAGCCCGGGCGTAGCATTAAGCGAGCCTGCCGTGCAAGCAGCCATTAAACAGGACATCCCCGTGATTGGAGATGTTGAGCTGTTTGCGAAATATCGACCTAAGCATGCAAAAGTCATCGGCATTACTGGCTCAAACGGCAAAACGACGGTGACTACATTAGTGGGTGAAATTTGCAAAGAAGCTGGGCTAAAAACCATAGTTGCCGGCAATATTGGCTTGCCAGTGTTGGATACGCTAAACATGGAAGTGCCAGATGTGTATGTGTTAGAGCTGTCTAGCTTTCAGTTGGAAACTACAGAAAGCTTAAGTATTGATGCTGCTACGGTGCTTAATGTGAGTGAAGATCACATGGATAGATACGCCACTGTTGCGGAATATGCGGCCGCCAAGGCGCGAATTTTATTGCATGCAAAAGTGGCAGTGCTAAATCGTGACGATGCAATAGCGTACGCAATACCTGCCGACAAAACTGTGACATTTGGCTTGAATGTAGCGCCAACAGCACAAGATTTTGGCCTGCTTGATAGCGCTGGAGTGCAATATTTAGCCAGTGGTCAGCGTAAATTATGTAAATCAAGTGAGCTAAAAATTTCTGGGAAACATAATGTAGCTAATGCCCTTGCTGCTGCTGCGTTATGTGGCGCCATTGGCATAGATAAAATGGCGATTGCTAATGCATTACGCGAGTTTAAAGGTCTACCTCACCGTGTGGAATGGGTCGCCAATATAGGTGATGTTGATTTTTATGACGATTCAAAAGGCACCAATGTGGGCGCTACATGTGCAGCTATCGTTGGTATGACTAAAAATGATAAACCGCAAAAAGTCGTGTTAATTGCAGGGGGCGATGGTAAAGGTCAAGATTTCTCACCTTTAATGCCTGCCGTGCAAGCCAATAGCCGCGCGGTGGTGCTTATTGGCCGCGATGCGCCGTTAATCAAAGAGGTGTTAGCTACAAGCAATATTCCGATGTATCAAGCTGCGAATTTGCCAGAAGCGGTCAATATTGCAAAGAAAATTGCTCAGGCGGGGGATGCTGTTTTGCTTTCGCCTGCGTGTGCCAGTTTCGATATGTTTAAAAATTACGTGCATCGTGCAGAGGTATTTGTAGATGCTGTTAAGCAGTTAGAGCGAGAAAGTAAAAAGGTGGCCGCATGCTAGCCCCTGTGATGCAAAGTCGCGAGCGCATCAATGCGGCAAGCTATGACCAAATGTTGTTATGGGTCATCTTTATTCTCTTGGGCTTAGGCTTGGTGATGGTGTATTCCGCCTCAATTGCCATGGCCGAAGCCGATAAAGCGGTTGGACATCAAAGTACTTATTTTTTGGTGCGCCAAGCTATTTTTATTGTGATTGGATTGGTTGCTGGTTTTGTGACTTTTCAAATTCCTATTACGTGGTGGCAAAAAGTAGCGCCTTACTTATTTCTATCTGGCTTGGGTCTGTTGGTGCTGGTGTTAATTCCTGGCATCGGGCGCAATGTGAATGGTAGCCAGCGCTGGCTTTCATTGTTTGTGATGAACTTACAACCCTCTGAGTTGATGAAGCTCTTCGCAGCAATGTATGTGTCAGATTATGCAGTTCGTAAATCTCCGCAAATGGATAGCATTATTAAGGGCTTTTTACCGATGGTTGCGGTGATGGTGTTGGTGGGATTTTTGCTCTTGCGAGAACCTGATTTTGGCGCATTTGCCGTGATTGCAGCAATATCTATTTCAATACTTTGGCTTGGTGGCATTAATGCCAGAATATTTGCTGGGCTTCTAGCATTGTTGCCTGTAGCCATTTTCGTGCTCATTAAAAGCTCACCCTATCGTATGCAACGCGTGATTGGCTTTATGGATCCATGGGCAGACCCATTTGGAAAAGGCTATCAGTTGTCACATGCACTCATTGCGTTTGGTAGAGGTGAGTGGTTCGGCGTAGGTTTGGGGGCGAGTGTAGAAAAATTACTTTATCTGCCAGAAGCGCATACCGATTTCTTACTGGCGGTAATCGCCGAAGAGCTAGGTTTTGTGGGCGTACTGACGGTATTGGGTTTATTTGTCTGGATTGTGATTCGCGCTTTTGGAATTGGTAAAGAAGCAGTGGCAAATGAACGTTATTTCGCGGCTTTGCTTGCACAAGGTTTAGGTGTATGGATGGGTGTACAGGGCATTATCAACATTGGCGTGAATATGGGCGTATTGCCAACCAAAGGTTTAACGCTACCCCTACTTTCATTTGGCGGGAGTGGAATTCTGGCAAATTGTATCGGGATGGCGGTACTTTTAAGAATCGATTTCGAGAATCGTAGGCTGCAGAAAGGTCTGCCAGCATGATGTTTGCCAGTCCAGTGACGCAATCAAAAACTGGCACACTCATGGTGATGGCAGGTGGTACTGGTGGCCATGTATATCCTGCGATGGCGGTGGCAGATTATATGAAAGCGCACGGCTGGAATGTGGTGTGGCTAGCGACAGAAGGTGGTATGGAGAATCGGTTGATTGAGGGAAAAAATTACGACAAAGCCATGATTTCCATGCGTGGTGTGCGTGGCAATGGCTTGGCTGGTTGGTTCTTGTTGCCAATTAAGCTTGCTATTGCGATTAAACAAAGTTTTGTAGCGATACGTCAATATCGACCAACGGTGGTGCTAGGCATGGGCGGCTTCGCAGCATTTCCAGGGAGCCTGATGGCTAAGTTACTAGGTAAGCCATTAGTCATACATGAGCAAAATTCAATTGCTGGTTTGACAAATAAAACTTTAAGTTTAATTGCTAACAAAGTGCTGGCAGCCTTTCCGTCAGCTTTCGGCAGCAAGGCAGAGCTAGTGGGCAATCCAGTGCGGCAAAACATTACCCAATTGCCAACACCAGAAAAGCGATATGCCACCCATTCGGGCAGACTAAAACTGTTAGTGGTAGGGGGTAGTTTAGGCGCGGCAGCTTTGAATGATGTGCTACCAAAAGCGCTGGCTGAACTACCTGAAACCTTGCGTCCAGAAGTGGTGCATCAGGCGGGCGAAAAACATATTACAGCTTTGCAGGCCAACTATAAAAATGCGGGAGTAGAGGCCGAAACGCTAGCCTTCATTAATAACATGAGCGAGGTGTATGCATGGGCTGATGTGGTGATATGTCGCGCTGGCGCACTCACTATTGCAGAGCTGGCGTGTGTAGGTGTGGCGAGCATCTTGGTGCCTTTCCCGCATGCGGTAGATGACCATCAAACCTATAACGCTAAATATTTAAGTGATGCAGGGGCCGCACAATTGATTCAACAAACCGAATTTAGTGTGAAAAAGGCAAGTGAAATTTTAGGTAAATTAACACGAGAAATTTGTTTGGAAATGGCAATTAAAGCTAAACGATTGGCCAAGCCTGAAGCAACACAAACGGTGGCAAAAATTTGTATGGAGGTAGCGCGCTAGCTCTAAATAATATGAAACATAAAGTAAAAAATATACATTTTGTGGGCATTGGTGGCGCCGGCATGAGTGGTATTGCCGAGGTGCTGATTAATTTAGGTTTCGCGGTATCAGGGTCAGATTTGGCGAGCAATAGTGTAACGCAGCGACTAAAAAAATTTGGTGCGATCGTGTATCAAGGCCATGCAACAGAAAACTTAAACGCCGCCGACGTGGTAGTAGTGTCATCTGCCGTGAATGAGCAAAACCCAGAAATTATCGCTGCTCGTGCAAAAAATATTCCAGTCGTGCCGCGTGCACTCATGTTGGCAGAATTGATGCGCTTCAGACAAGGCATCGCCGTGGCGGGTACGCATGGCAAAACCACCACCACCAGCCTGATAGCCAGCATTTTGGCTGAAGCAGGCATGGATCCCACTTTTGTGATTGGCGGAAAGCTTGAAGCTGCCAGCGCCAATGCGCGACTGGGCACAGGTGAATATATTGTGGCAGAAGCCGATGAATCAGATGCTTCGTTTTTACATTTAACCCCGGTGATGGCGGTGGTGACCAATATCGACCAAGATCATATGGACACATATGAACATAGTTTTGATAAGTTAAAAAGCGCGTTTGTAGAATTTTTGCAGCAGCTGCCATTCTGGGGGATGGCAGTGCTGTGCGTAGATGATGCCAATATTCGCGAGATTTTACCTCGAGTAACTAAGCCGGTGATGACTTATGGTTTTAGTGAAGAAGCAAGAATACGCGCCAGAAATGTGCGCGCGGATAACGGCAAAATGCATTTTACGGTAGACCGCATCAACGGCGTTACCACCACGTTTGATGTGACTTTGAATTTACCAGGCAATCATTATGTGCTCAACGCCTTGGCCGCAATCGCGATTGCGAGTGAATTAAATATTGCAGACAAATTTATTATAAAAGCACTAGAGGAATTTAAGGGTGTGGGTCGGCGTTTTGAGCGCTATGGGGATGTAGAGGCGCGCACTGGTGGCAAATTTACCTTGATTGATGATTACGGCCATCACCCAGTCGAGATGCAGGCAGTGATTGCAGCAGCACGCGATGCCTTCCCAAGTCGCAGGTTGGTGTTGGCGTTTCAGCCGCATCGTTTTACACGCACGCGAGATTGTTTTGAGGATTTTGTGCGCGTACTTTCTACCACCGATGCAGTATTGCTCACTGAAGTTTATTCAGCGGGTGAAGCGCCAATTGTGGCAGCAGATACCCGCTCGTTAATTCGTGCGATTCGCGTGGCAGACAAGGTAGAGCCATTGTTTGTCGAAACCACCGATGAGTTGCCTGAGGCGATTTTAAATATGGCGCAGGCGAATGATGTGGTGATTGTGATGGGTGCGGGCTCGATTGGCCATGTCGCAGCAAAAACAAAGGAATTAGCAAATTGATGATGCAGGAAGAAGCTAAAACGAAAATATTAAAAAATGAGTCACTCGCACGCTACACTAGCTGGCGTGTGGGAGGTTGTGCTGACCGCGTATTTATTGCGGAAAATATAAACGAATTACAAGCGTTTATGCAAACGCTCGACCATGCAGAACCCATTTATTTTATTGGCTTAGGCAGCAATTTATTGGTGCGTGATGGTGGTGTGCGTGGCACGGTGATTGTCATGCATCAAGCCTTGTGTGATTTGCGATTAGATGGGAAATTTATCTACGCAGAGGCTGGTGTTACTTGTGGAAAGTTAGCTAGATTTTGTGCAAATAACTATCGGCAAGGGGCAGAGTTTATGGCTGGTATTCCTGGCACGGTTGGTGGCGCGTTGGCTATGAATGCTGGCTGCTATGGTAGTGAAACCTGGAATATTGTGCATCAAGTACTGACTATTGATAGACAAGGTCAATCACATGTACGCAATGAAGCTGAGTTTATTCCGAGCTACAGACACGTTGAAATGCCGATTCCAGATGAATGGTTTTTAGGCGCTTGGTTTAAGTTGGAAACAGGTGTAGCCGAGGAATCCTTGAAAAAAATTAAGAATTTACTGGCCTCAAGATTGGCGAGTCAACCACTTAATTTGCCCAGTGCAGGCTCGACGTTTAGAAATCCGCATGGCGATTTTGCAGCTAGATTAATTGAAGCAAGTGGTTTAAAAGGCTACCAAATTGGTGGTGCGCAAGTGTCGCCAAAACATGCCAACTTTATTGTGAATTTGGGCGATGCAACTGCGCTGGATATTGAGTTGCTGATTCGGCATATGAAAGACACAGTGCTCGAGAAGCAAGGTGTAGCGCTGCAGCAAGAAGTAAGGGTGATAGGCGAGTATGCGTAGCGATTTAAATCAATCTAATTCATCAAAAAAATTCGGCAAAGTAGCCGTGCTACTTGGCGGTAAATCGGGCGAACGTGAGGTGTCGCTAAAAAGCGGCGCTGCAGTTCTGGCGGCGTTAAAGCGCGAAGGCGTAGATGCTCATGCTTTCGATCCAGCAGAGCAACCACTGCATGAGTTAGAAGGTTTTGATCGAGCATTCAATGCACTACATGGTCGCTATGGCGAAGATGGCACCATACAAGGTGCTTTGGAACTGATGGGTATTCCCTACACTGGAAGCGGAGTAATGGCCTCTAGCGTAGGCATGGATAAATGGCGTACCAAATTACTGTGGCGTGTTTTAAATATTAAAACGCCCGATTTTGAAATGGTCAATGCACAAAGTGATTTTGCTTCGATAGAACAAAAACTTGGATTGCCACTATTTGTGAAGCCAGCGAATGAAGGCTCTAGCATTGGCATCACAAAAGTGAAACAAAGAGGTGGTCTGGAAGGCGCATGGATATTGGCTGCTAAGGCAGACCCTTTGGTGATTGCAGAAAAGTTTGTAGGTGGCGGTGAATATACCGTAGGTATTTTAGAAGATAAAAAAAGTGGACTTCGTGCACTACCGATTATTCGCATCGTGCCAAAAAATGAATTTTATGATTATGAAGCCAAGTATTTGCGCAACGACACTGAATATCTGTGCCCATGTGGTTTGAGTGCCGAAAAAGAGCTACAAATACAACAAGAGGCGCTACAAGCATTTCGCGCAGTGGGCTGTCGCGGTTGGGGTCGAGTAGATTTTTTGATGGACGAAGCCGGGAATCATTACTTCTTGGAAGTGAATACTAGCCCAGGCATGACCGACCACAGTTTGGTCCCAATGGCGGCCAAGGCTGCGGGTATTAGCTTTGATGCGTTAGTGATAAAAATTTTAGATTTCACTTTGGGCAACCAAGATTTGGAAAGCAAAAATGTGGGATAAGCCGCGCCTACTCAACTGGATTGCTAATTTTTTGTTTGCGCTCGCCGTAGTGTTGTTTTTGTACGCACTATTGTTTTTGGTGGTGCACTTGCCGATTTTTCCGATCCGCGAAGTGAAGGTAGATGGCCAGTTGGCGCATGTGAATCGAGAGCAAATAAAACTGATTGTGGCTAAACATATGAAAGGCAATTTTTTCACATTGGATTTGGTAAAAACACGTGATGCGTTTGAAAAGTTGCCGTGGACACGTAATGTGAGCGTACGCCGCCGCTGGCCAGATAAATTAGATGTGGTGATTGAGGAGCATCAAGCCTTGGCGCGCTGGGGCAATATCGCGCTGGTAGATACGCATGGCGAGTTATTTCAAGCAGCGACCGATGCCGATTTGCCCGTGTTTTATGGCCCTGGCGATGGCGTGATGGAAGTGACGACGAATTATGGCGTGTATAGCCAAATTATGAATAAAGCAAATATAAAAATACTACAGGTAAGTCTATCACCGAGACGGGCTTGGGAAATTAAGGCAGACAAAGGTTTAGTAATTGCGCTAGGCCGAGAAGATATGCAGGCGAGATTGACCAAATTTGCCCGTGCCTATCAATCAACATTGAGTCAATTAAATGTGAATGTAGCTTATGCTGATTTGCGCTACCCCAATGGATTCGCGGTGCGCAAGCCAGCAAGCCTGAATAACAAACCAGTGCTTGATAAATCACTATCAACTGCACCAGTGATATCAACTAAACCAGCAATATCAACCAAGCCATCAAAAGTGTTTAAACCAGTGGTTGATAAAGTACAGAAACCGATTAAAGAAGAAGCTTAAAAGTTTGAAAAAAGGAGTTAAAAATGAGTAAAGTCCGTGAAGATAAAAACCTAATTGTGGGGTTGGATATCGGCACATCCAAAATCGTGACCATTGTGGCGGAGCTACTGCCAGAAGGCACTTTGAAGGTGATTGGTCTTGGGCAGCATGCCTCGCGCGGCTTAAAAAAGGGGGTGGTGATTAATATTGATTCCACTATGCAAGCCATTCAGCGCTCGATTGAAGAGGCAGAATTAATGGCTGATTGCAAAATTAAAACGGTGTTTACGGGCATCGCCGGCAACCATATCAAAAGTCTAAATTCGCATGGCATGGTTAAGATTAAGGATGCTGAAGTTTCGCAAATGGATGTGGATCGTGTAGTAGAAACGGCTAGGGCTGTGGCGCTGCCAGCAGACCAGCAAATTTTACATATCCTCACGCAAGAATTCATTATTGATGGCCAGGACGACGTACGTGAGCCTCTCGGCATGAGTGGCATGAAGCTAGAAGTGAAAGTGCATATTGTCACTGGCGCAGTAGCGGCGGCACAAAACATTGTGAAATGTATTAAACGCTGCGGATTAGAAGTGAGCGATTTGATTTTACAGCCGCTTGCTTCAAGCATTGCTGTGCTGACAGAAGACGAAAAAGAACTTGGGGTGTGCTTGGTGGACATTGGCGGCGGCACGACAGATATCGCCGTGTTCAAGAATGGTGCTATTCGCCACACAGCGGTGATTGCGATTGCGGGCGACCAAATTACGAATGACGTTGCAGTTGCTTTTCGCACTCCAACGCAATCGGCTGAAGATATCAAAATTAAACATGGCTGCGCGCTTCGTCAGTTGGCAGATGCGCGTGAGATTGTAGAAGTGCCAGGTGTAGATGGACGTGAAGCACGTCAACTATCCATACAAACCTTGGCAGAAGTGATTGAGCCGCGCGTGGTTGAGTTATACGAATTGGTGCTACAAGAGCTGCGCCGCAGTGGTATGGAAGAAATGATTGCTTCTGGCATTGTGATTACAGGTGGTTCAGCGATGATGCGTGGCATGTTGGAGCTAGGCGAAGAAATATTCCACATGCCAGTACGTATGGGCATGCCACGCTATGTGGGCGGGCTATCAGAGGTGGTAAGTAATCCGAGATATGCCACCGCAGTGGGCTTAATTTTGATGGGTAAGCAACAGCTAGAGCGTCATTTAACGGTGCAAATGGAATCGAGTTCAGTGGGGCGGATTTTAGACAAGATGAAGAGTTGGTTTCAAGGTAATTTTTAGCAGTAAAGCACTAGGCAATATGTTGTGGTTTTAGGGCAGAGCTTATGCAAATAAGCTCAAATATTAAAGGCAAATAGGAGAGTAAAAATGTTTGAAATTATGGAAAAAGATTCACAAGAGGCGGTTATTAAAGTCATCGGCGTGGGCGGTTGTGGTGGTAACGCAATTGAACACATGATTACTAAAAATTTAAGCGGCGTAGAATTTATTTGCGCTAATACCGATATGCAAGCGCTTAAAAAGAGCAATGCAAAAATGATATTACAGATCGGTTCAGAAATCACTAAAGGCTTAGGCGCTGGCGCAAAACCAGAAGTAGGTCGTGATGCAGCACTAGAAGATCGTGATCGTATTGCTGAAATGATTGATGGTGCCGATATGCTGTTTATCACCGCAGGCATGGGTGGCGGCACAGGTACCGGTGCGGCGCCAATTATTGCCGAAGTGGCTAAAGAAATGGGCATTTTAACGGTAGCAGTTGTCACTAAGCCCTTTGCTTTTGAAGGCAAACGTACCAAAGTAGCGACTGATGGCTTGGAAGAGCTTTCACAACACGTGGACTCTCTGATTGTGATTCCAAACGAGAAACTCATGGAAGTGCTTGGCGAAGATGTGCCATTTTTAGAAGCTTTCCGTGCTGCGAACGACGTACTGCATAATGCTGTCTCAGGTATTGCAGAGATTATTAATTGCCCTGGTTTGGTGAATGTGGATTTCGCCGATGTACGGACTGTGATGAGTGAGATGGGCATGGCAATGATGGGCTCCGCTGAAGCAAGTGGCCCAGAACGTGCACGGATTGCCGCTGAGCAAGCCGTAGCCAGCCCATTGCTAGAAGATGTCAACTTGGCTAACGCGCGCGGCGTTTTGATTAATATTACGGCAAGCACAAGTTTTAAAATGAAGGAGTATTACGACGTGATGAACACGATTAAAGAGTTCACTGCGGAAGATGCGACCGTGATTGTGGGTAATGTGATGGACGAAACGATGGGCGACCGTTTACGCGTGACTATGGTGGCGACTGGTTTGAATGGCGCCATTGCACGCCGTCAGCAAAAACCAGGATTACGCGTGATGACAACATTGATGAACGGCACCAATAGTCAGCCAATGTTTGTGAGCAATGAAGTAGATGACGAAGCGCCAGCGGTGTTCAGTCAAAACAATCGCCGTGCACAGGTGGAAGCAATGAAAATGTCAGGTGTTGAAGAGTATGACATCCCTGCATTTTTACGCAAACAAGCGGATTAATTGGCTGATAGGTATTTAAAGCAGTAAAATATAGACATATTAATAAGATATGATCAATTAGCTAGGAATAGAGTGCTAGACCAATAAAATGTTGAAGCAGAGAACATTAAAGAAACAGGTAAGTGCTACAGGTGTTGGTTTGCATAATGGTGAAAAGGTCACGCTGACTTTAAAGCCAGGTGCAATCGACTCTGGCATTGTATTTACGCGCGCCGATTTGCCCGGAACGCCTACTATACAAGCACGTCCTGAAGCAGTGCGTGATACGCGCATGTGTTCTGCCCTAGAACACAATGGTGCGCGTGTCGCCACTGTTGAGCACTTAATGTCTGCGCTGGCGGGTTTGGGCGTCGATAATATCATTGTCGACGTAACTGCGTCGGAAATTCCGATTATGGACGGTAGTTCTGGCCCGTTTATTTTCCTGTTGCAATCTGCAGGGATTGTCGAGCAACCATCTGCAAAAAAATTCATTAAAATCAAAAAGTTAGTTGAAGTAAAAGAGAGTGATAAATGGGTGAAATTCGAGCCTTACCACGGCTTTAGAATGGATTTCACCATTGATTTCGCACATCCTGTTTTTGAAAATTCAGGCCAAAATGTCAAAATTGATTTTGCTGATAATTCTTATGTTAAAGAAATTAGTCGCGCACGCACATTCGGTTTTATGCACGAGGTGGAATACCTGCGCGCCAATGGATTGGCGCGTGGCGGCAGTTTAGATAATGCAATTGTGCTGGATGAATACCGCATTTTAAATACCGATGGTTTGCGTTACGAAGATGAATTCGCCAAGCATAAGGTATTAGATGCAATTGGCGATTTGTATATGCTTGGCCACCCATTGCTAGGTGCGTTTACTGCGTATAAATCAGGCCACGCACTCAATAATGCTTTATTACGTGCGCTGTTGGCGGATGCAACAGCATGGGAATACGCCACTTTTGAGCGTATTGAAGAAGCGCCTGCAGGCTTTCAAGAACAAACAGCGTTTTTCACTCCCAACTTAATGCCACATTTTAGCTAGTCTAAAGGCACACAATGCTGATAATTCGTTTAATCTTGATGTTGGTCTTGATTGCGATGTTTGTGTTGCTGGGGGCCTATGTGGCTACAAAGAATAAAAAGTATTTAACTTATATTCTTAATGCTATTCAATATCTGGGCTGGGCACTGGCGATTGTCTTCGTGTTGTTTCTCATGAGCCGAGTCATCCGCCTGTAACGCCTTATGCTAAGCCAATATATCCCAAGTTTCATCACCAGATTGTGTTTGGTTTTTTTTGCCAGCACTAGTTTGTTTGTAGCAAGTACTAGTGTTTTTGCGGCTAGTGGCGATGATGATTTTCTACAAGCGCGTGCCGCCTACGATAAAAAAAATGTCATCGCTTTATCCGATTACGTGCAGCAGCTGCAAAATCAGCACTATTTGTTGGCACCCTATGCCGATTACTGGTTAATGCTGTTAAATTTGGAAGATGCTGACAACCAAGCTGTCACAGATTTTTTGAATAAGTATAGCGATTATCCATTTGCGGATCGACTGCGTGGCGAGTACTTAAAAAAATTAGGTAAAAATCAAGGTTGGGTAAGTTTTCAGAATGAAATTTCTAATTATCAGTTAGAAGATCCAGCGGTAGTCTGTTATGCCGCAGAGTCTAGCGCGATTAATGGCGATGCATCAGTGCTGGAAGGCTCTAAATCCCTATGGATGCAACCTAGAGAGCAGCCTGCAAATTGCACGAGCTTGTATGATCGAATGCAGGCGTCAGGTGCCTTAACAGAAGATGATATTTGGGACCGTTTTCGTTTAGTTTTAGCTGATGGTCGACTTAACCTTGCCAAAGCCATTGTTAGGCGTTCTAAAACGTTTGATGTTAGCCAATATAAATTAATTGATAAGGCCTACAGTACGCCGCAGCTGGTATTGAATAAAAAATTGGTTTCATTCAAAACAAGATTTGGGCGTGAGCTGAGTCTATTCGCCTTAAATCGTATCGCAAAAACTGACTCATTACAGGCTTTGAGCACTTATAAAAGTGTAGAAGATTTATTTAAGCCTGATGATAGAAGCTATTTTTATGGCGGATTGGCGCTACAGGCAGCGCTACGACAAGAACCACAGGCGGTGCAATGGTTTCAGCGTGCCGATGATCTCAATAAAGAGCAATTGGCTTGGTTTGCACGAAGCGCATTGCGTGAAAAAAATTGGCCAGTCGTGTTAAATGCGATAGCCAAAATGTCGCCAGAGCAGGCTGATGAAGGCGCATGGCGCTATTGGAAAGCGCGTGCGCTCAAAGCGCAAAATCAGACGCTGGAAGCCAATACTTTGTTTGCCAAGCTTTCAACCGAGCGTCATTTTTATGGCTGGCTGGCACAGGATGAACTGGATGATGTGATGTCAGCGCCGCTAAATACTTATAAGGCCTCAGATGCAGATGTAGATGAAATTACGAATACTCCTGCTTTTCAGCGTGCTGAAGCACTGCAAAGACTAGATTTTAGGTGGGAGGCGAAGTCAGAATGGGTGCAGGCGACTAAGGATTTTGATGACAGACAATTGCTTGCAGCGGCCGAGTTTGCGGCGCGCAAAAATTGGTATGACTTAACGATTATTACCGCAGATAAAACCACAGAAATGCACGATTTTGAGCTACGCTACCCTACACCTTACCGCAGTTTAATGAAGCCAGCTGCTGGCGAGCAAGCCATCGACGAAGCTTGGGTGTATGGCATCACCCGGCAAGAGAGTCGTTTTATGCACTATGCAAAATCTGGAGTAGGTGCTTCAGGACTGATGCAGCTGATGCCAGCCACCGCCAAGTGGGCTGCAAGCCGCGTGGGTATTAGTAACTATAATAACAGCATGATTCATGAGTTGGATACCAATATTGCGCTTGGAACGTATTACATGCGCCACACCTTAGATTTAATGAATGGACAGGAAGTCATGGCCTCAGCGGCGTATAATGCAGGGCCTAGTCGTGCTAAAAAATGGCTAGCCACAACACCGCTAGAAGGCGCAATATATGCTGAGACTATTCCGTTTAGCGAGACACGTAGTTACGTGCAAAAAGTGATGGCGAATGCGCATTTGTATGCTGCCCGTTTGGGCCTAAAAACCATGTCGCTCAAGCAGAGATTGGGTGTTGTTCCAAGTAGTCTAGGCGCGATAAATAATAATCTTATCGATAATAATGAACCAGAGCAATCGCTTGAGCCAACTAAATCTAGTGAACAAGCTAAGCCAAATGATTAAGAAAAATTAGAGAATAATGACCAATAAAAATATTACAGTATTGGGTGGGGCGGGTTTTGTAGGCAGCTGCCTTGTTGCAAAATTAGATGAGGCTGGTTATAAGGTCAAAGTGCTCTCACGCCGCCGTGATGCAGCTAAGCATTTGATTTTACTTCCGAATATACAAGTGCAAGAATGTGATGTGATGGATAATCAGGCATTTAAAGAAGCGCTAAAAGGCAGTGATGCGGTGATTAATTTAATCGGTATTTTGCATGAGGGCGGCAATAGCACATTTGAAAATGTACATCATCAATTACCGCGCCGCGCGGCGCAGTATTGTGAAGAATTGGGTATTAATCGACTATTACATATGAGTGCTCTGCAGGCCAATAGCTATGCGCCTAGCCAGCATCTACGTACCAAGGCGTCGGGTGAGGCGGCTATAAATGAGTTCAGTAAAAAGTTAGATATTACTATTTTTAAGCCATCAGTTATTTTTGGCCGCGGTGACCATTTTCTAAATTTATTTGCGCATTTGGTTAAGTTTTTACCCATTATTTTTTTGGCGAAACCTGATGCTAAATTTCAACCAATTTGGGTTGAAGATGTCGCGCAATGTTTTGTAAACGCGCTTGAAAATACAGCAACCTACGGTAAAAGCTATGAACTGGGCGGGCCCAATATTTATACTTTGCGAGGGCTAGTACAAAAGGTGATGGATATTATTGGTAAGCAGCGCCACATTATTGGACTTAGCAACACGCTTTCAATGGCGCAGGCATTTACCATGGAGTTAATGCCTATCAAGCTCATGTCCAGAGATAATGTGCGTTCAATGCAAGTCGATAGTATTTGTAGCGCACCAATTGCGACAGAGCTCGACGTTGTGTCCACAGCGCTCGATGTAGTCGCGCCAGAATACTTGTTAAATTCTGATCCGCGTTCGTCTTACGATGGCTTTCGCAGCGCAGCTGGGCGCGCTATTAGTGCACGCAGGTAGAGAATGAAAACGTATTGCGTGGGTGGTGCAGTGCGCGATGAACTGCTTGGGTTTACTGTAAAAGATAAAGATTATGTTGTGGTTGGCAGTACGCCAGAAGCCATGCTGAATGCGGGGTATAAGCCAGTCGGCAAAGATTTTCCGGTATTTCTTCACCCCAAAACCCACGATGAATATGCGCTAGCACGAACTGAGCGTAAAACGGCTAAAGGTTACAAAGGCTTCTTAGTACATGCCTCGCCAGAGGTGACGCTAGAAGAAGATTTAGCTCGTCGCGACTTAACCATTAACGCCATTGCCAAAGATGCTGATGGTAAGTTAATTGACCCATTTAATGGGGTTGCTGACATCAACGCTAAAACGTTGCGCCACGTGAGCGATGCGTTCGCAGAAGACCCTGTGCGCATCTTACGCGCTGCACGCTTTGCTGCAAGGTTTACGGAGTTTAATGTTGCCCCAGAAACTCTAGATTTAATGCGCCAAATGGTGGCCGCAGGCGAAGTCGATGCATTGGTGCCAGAGCGTGTTTGGCAAGAGTTGGCCAAAGGTTTAATGGAGCAAAAGCCAAGTCGCATGTTTGACGTGTTGCGTGCGTGCGGCGCATTGCAAAAAATATTGCCAGAGCTTGATCGGCTTTGGGGGGTGCCGCAACCTCCGCAGCATCACCCAGAGATTGATACTGGCGTGCATGTGATGATGGTGATTGATTATGCTGCCAAGCAAATTTTTAATTTGCCTGTGCGCTTTGCCGCACTAATGCATGATCTTGGCAAAGGGACGACGCCAGCCGATATTTTGCCACGTCATATTGGACATGAAGCACGCAGTGTGCAACTGGTGAAAGAGGTGTGCAAGCGCTTGCGAGTACCTAATGATTGCAAAGAGCTTGCGCAAATCGTCGCCAAGTTTCATGGCAAATTGCACCAAGCACTACACATGAAACCAAGTACATTGTTGGAGTTTTTAATCGAACTCGATGCGATTCGCCAACCAGAAAGATTCTCAGACTTTCTAAAAGCCTGCGAGGCAGATAGCCGGGGCAGAACGGGCTTAGAAAACTGTGCTATACCCGAAACGGAATTAATATTAAAAGTACTGCAAGCCGCTCAGAGAGTGGATGCTGGCCAAGTAGCAAGCGCATTCTCTGACTCGGAAAAAATAAAAAAAGCAGTATTTGAGGCAAGATTGCAAGCAGTGAAGCAGGTTTTGGAGCGCCTGTAGGCAGCTTCATTTAAGTCCGCAATTTGTCAATTTATATGTTGGTTGATTGAATAAAAGGGTCATCAAAAGAACGGTCGTGTTCTTCAAATAGGTCCGAAAGATTTTTATGAAATTGATGATAGGTTTCAGCGATATTTACTTGCGCATCAAGCAAAAAGCATTTAGTCACCAATACGTCCAACTTCTGCAAGATGTCATTGTGCGCTTGTTGATGAATACGAAAGTATTCGTTTTCTTCCGTAATATTTGGCCTGCTTAACATAATAGCCTCTTCATGGCTAAAGTGCTCAGCAGCAAGTTCAGAAACATAGTGTAAAAAAGAAGGTAATCTGCCTTGATAAGCGACCGTATTGTCATTGTCAGCATCTTGTTTAACTATTGAATCCAAGTGTTGGCAAGTATCTTGCAAGTCGTCCAGAAATTTTTTGAGTTCCTTATGTTCTTTTTCAATAATAATGTAATCAGCGGGCGCTAGCTTTTTCACCGCTTTGTCATGAATCAGCATGGTTTCTTCCCTAGCATAATAAGATTTAATACCGAGTGTTGGTGAGGCAAAGATTTATATCACTAGTTCAATAAGTCTAATTGTATTTGCACAAGTTCTGTCGGTTTGCGTTTAAAACCACTTTTAGCATATTGGTGCCAGCGCCCAATGACATAGCTGATAAGCAAGTTGGCTTTCGCCTCGGTTTCTACTTTTTTCGCACTTTGCGTTTCAGCAATGCGGCTGCTTTGTTTTAAACTGGCCTCTAACCTATCGTAAAGCTGATTAATACGTGTTTGCAGATACTCTTCTTCGTTTACCAGCGCGTCGCCAATCAATACTCTTGTCATGCCTGGGTTTTTCTCGGCAAATTTTAATAGCATAGTGACGATGAGTTGTACTTGTTTCTCGCCATCGATTTCATCACTGGTGATTTTGTTGATTACGCCAAAAATGGAAACTTCAATAAACTCGATTAAGCCTTCAAACATTTGCGCTTTATTGGCAAAATGACGATACAGTGCGGCCTCAGAAACATCTAATTTTGCTGCGAGTGAAGCTGTGGTGATTTTTTCTCGCTTCGGACTTTCTAGCATGTGGGCGAGTGTTTCTAAAATTTTCTGTTTGCGGTCTGAAGCCACATTATTCCCCTTAAGAATGTTGATTCTATTATAGCTTAAGGTGAGTGAGTGCTAACACTGATGACAGCCGATAATCCACAAAATTTGGTTTTTGTAATTGTTTAGTGACCCAAAT
>JANYCB010000033.1 GCA_025360485.1 Methylotenera sp.
TAAGTATGGAAGAAGCGATTCAAGAAGCACAAGAATATACCTGGCAAACCCTTAAAAACGCCTTCCGCCCAGGTATGGGGCAATTTATTCCAGATCGTTTTTTTTGGGCGCGCGAAGAAGACGAAGTTGCTGAAGTGACGAATGACAAAACACCGCTCATTCAACATTAGTGGGTTATATGCAGTAACGCCAGATATTGCCAATACAGATTTACTGATAAAAAAAGTAGAAGCCGCATTGCAAGGCGGAGCGTGCATGCTGCAATACCGCAACAAACAAGCCAATCATAAACTGCAAACAGAACAAGCGTGTGCCATTTTACCCTTGTGCAGACAATATCAGGTGCCACTCATAATAAATGATTCAGTTAAGCTATGTTTAACGTTGGATGCAGATGGCGTACATTTGGGCGCAGATGACGGCAATTTAGCAGAAGTTAAAGCAAGATTGGGTAAAGACAAAATATTGGGCGCATCGTGCTATAACCGCTTTGATTTGGCTGTACTGGCGCAACAAGCGGGTGTCGACTACGTGGCTTTTGGCGCATGTTTTGCCTCTTCTACCAAGCCTAATGCCCCTGTGGCGAGTTTGGATTTATTCACACGTATTAAATCTGAGCTTAAAATTCCAACAGTAGCAATTGGCGGAATCACACTAAAAAATGCAGTGTTAGCAATACAGGCAGGTGCCAGCGCGATTGCTGTAATTAATGCTATTTTTAATGTAGATGACGTAAAATCTACTTGTTTTCAATTTTCTGAGCTATTTTACAAATCATGACTTCACAAAACCAAATTTTATTTGATAAATCTTTAAAACTTATCCCAGGCGGCGTCAATTCACCCGTGCGTGCTTTTCGTAGTGTGGGCGGTACGCCGATATTTTTCAAAAAAGGGCTAGGTTCTAAGCTTTGGGATGCTGACGGCAAAGAATACATTGACTATATCAACTCATGGGGACCGATGATTGTAGGTCACGCCCATCCCGAGGTGATTGCCGCCGTGCAAGCGGTTGCGGCCAATAGTTTATCTTTTGGCGCGCCTACTGGCTTAGAGTTGGAAATGGCCGAAGTGATTAACAAACTTGTGCCCAGCATGGAACAAATCCGCTTGGTGAGCAGTGGCACTGAGGCCACCATGAGCGCGATCCGCGTGGCACGTGGCTTTACTAATCGCAATAAAATTGTGAAGTTTGAAGGTTGCTACCACGGCCATTCAGATGCGCTTTTAGTAAAAGCGGGTTCTGGTTTGCTTACATTTGGTGAATCCAATTCCAAGGGCGTGCCAAGTTCGGCGGGCGTTCCAGCTGAGGTGGTGGCCGATACACTTACTTTGGAATATAACAATACGCAGCAATTACAGGATTTATTTAGCAAAATGGGTGACAAAATTGCCTGCGTGATTATCGAGCCAGTGGTTGGCAATATGAATTTGATTGTACCGAAGATGGAGTTTTTACAAACGTTGCGCGAGCTTTGTACCAAACACGGCACGGTATTGATATTTGATGAAGTGATGACGGGTTTCCGTGTGGCTTTGGGCGGTGCGCAGGCTTTGTATAACATCAAACCCGATATGACAACCTTAGGTAAAGTGATTGGCGGCGGCTTGCCTGTAGGCGCCTTTGGAGGCCGTAAAGATATTATGCAGTGCCTTGCTCCCCTAGGCGCGGTATATCAAGCAGGCACGCTGTCAGGCAACCCGGTAGCGGTAACTGCAGGTTTAACAACGCTTAAACTGATACAAGAAAAAGGGTTTCACGATAGATTAGCGACACAAACCAAAAAACTTGTTGATGGGCTGATGCAAGCGGCTAAAGAAGTGGGTGTAAGCTTTAGTGCACAAAGTGTGGGTGGTATGTTTGGCTTGTATTTTTCTGCCAACTGCCCAAGCTCGTTTAATGAAATGATGCAATCGGACAAAGAGGCGTTTAATAAATTTTTTCATAGCATGCTTGATAGCGGTATTTATCTTGGCCCTTCGGCTTTCGAGGCAGGTTTTGTGTCTGGCGCACATAGTGATGCAGATATTGCTTTTACGATAGAAGCTACAAAAAAAGCTTTTGCAGTTTGCTGTTAATGAATCATTTGTGGTTGTGCATTTTGTGGCAATTCTTTATTATTGATTGCGGTGACATGGTCTAACTGTAGGCTCGCTTTCATCATTACATTGGCAATGCGTTGTATGACTTCCGGACAAAGTCTGACCGAAATAGCGCCAATCTCAAGTTCTACCACTTGGCAATCTTGACAATAAATAAGCCGTACGCCGCATGAATTGGCGAGCTCAATTTTCTCACATGCTTGGTTGCTTTGCACATAAAATACTCCGATATAAATTATTAATTAAATGATAATCATTCTCATTTAAAAAGTCAACATAAAATGCTTTGCTGATGTTTAGCTTATTTGTTTTAGAAAATTGATTTAATACTTGCCAAAGATTTTTGCCAAATGTCATCGCAAAACGCGCTATGTGATTGATATTGCCTAGATTTAACGGTATTATTGAAGGTTCCGCTAAATGTTTTGCAGTTAGGTTATTAGGCAATGAATATGTCTGTCGCGAAAGCACGTAAAATTAAAGGTCTTGCACCAAAAAATCAAGGTTTATACGATAAACGTAACGAAAAGGACGCCTGTGGTGTGGGCTTCGTAGTGCATATCAAAGGCAAAAAAAGCCATGAGATAGTTCAGCAAGGATTAACGCTTTTAACCAATCTAACGCACCGTGGTGCGACTGGTTACGACCCAAAATTGGGCGATGGCGCTGGTTTGTTGATACAAATGCCAGACGCATTCATGCGCAATGAGGCGAAAAGACTCAATATCAATCTGCCAGCCGTAGGCCAATACGCGGTGGGCAATTTATTTTTACCGCAAAATGCTAGTAATCGCGTCAAAGTTGAGGCAATCATAAGCAAAATCATCGCTGAAGAAAATCAAACATTACTTGGCTGGCGCGATGTGCCAGTGGACAACAGCAATATCGCAGATGCTGCACGCGATGTTGAGCCTTTTATGCGTCAAGTATTTGTTGGTAGTAGCGTGACAGATCAAAATACTTTTGAGCGCAAATGCTTTGTCATTCGCAAACGTATTGAGCATGCAGTGCGAGTGTTAAACTTAGAAGATAACGCAGCTTTTTATGTACCTTCATTCTCTAGTAGAACAATTGTTTACAAAGGCATGCTGCTGGCGAATGAAGTAGGCATTTACTTTAAAGATTTAGCTGATAAAAGTGTAGTTTCGGCTTTAGCGCTTGTGCATCAACGCTTTTCCACTAACACTTTCCCCGCTTGGGATTTAGCGCACCCTTTCCGCATGATTGCGCATAACGGCGAAATTAATACCGTACAGGGCAATGTCAACTGGATGGCAGCACGTCACGAGACGATGAAATCTGCGGTAATCGGTGAAGATTTAGAGAAATTATGGCCACTGATTGCAGAAGGCCAATCTGACTCTGCCTGCTTTGATAATTGTTTAGAGTTGCTTGTAGCAGGTGGTTACAGCTTACCACATGCCATGATGATGTTGATTCCAGAAGCTTGGAATAATAACTCGTTGATGGATGAGGAGCGCCGTGCTTTTTATGAATATCATGCTGCGCTAATGGAACCGTGGGATGGCCCAGCCGCCGTGGCGTTTACCGATGGTAATATGATAGGCGCAACTTTAGACAGAAACGGCCTGCGCCCAGCACGCTATTTGGTAACCGATGATGATATCGTGATGATGGCATCTGAGATGGGCGTGCTGACATTTCCGCAAGAAAAAATTGTTAAAAAATGGCGCTTGCAGCCAGGAAAAATGTTGCTGATAGATACCGTACAAGGCCGCATTATTGATGACACAGAGGTAAAAAATCAGCTGTCTTCTGCCAAACCATATAAAGCCTGGATTGAGCAATCACGTTACTTCTTAGGCGATTTACCGAAAGAAAATGCCCAATTAGAAATGGCTGAAAGTTTGTTAGATACGCAACAGGCATTTGGCTACACCCAGGAAGACATTAAATTTGTATTGCAACCTATGATTGCTAATGGTGAAGAAGGCGCTGGCTCGATGGGTAACGACGCGGCTTTGCCCGTGTTATCGAATAAACCAAAATTGCTTTACAACTATTTTAAACAATTATTCGCGCAAGTGACTAATCCGCCAATTGACCCTATAAGAGAGGAATTGGTGATGTCGTTGGTGACGTTTATAGGCCCTAAACCTAATTTGTTAGGTGTGGATGAAACCAACCCTCCATTGCGCCTAGAAGCTAGTCAGCCAGTATTAACGTTGTCAGAATTAGAGCAGCTAAAAAATATTGGCGCTTCTACCAAAGGCCAATTTAAATCATTAGTGTTAGATATTACCTACGATGCCAAACTGGGGAAATCTGGTTTAGAAAAAGCGCTGGCGAGCCTACATAAAGCCGCACAAACAGCAGTGCGCGATGGCTTTAATATTTTGATTTTGTCAGATAGAGCCATTTCCAAAAACCGCATAGCTATTCCAGCTTTATTAGCGTGTTCTGCTACACACGAGTACTTGGTAAAGGCAGGCTTGCGCACAAGCACTGGCCTAGTGATAGATACTGGTTCTGCACGCGAGGTACACCATTTTGCCCTATTGGCGGGTTATGGTGCAGAAGCCGTTTGTCCGTGGCTTGCGCTAGAAACGATTAATCATCTCACTAGCGATGGTTATGTTGGCAGTAAAAATTTCGTAAAAGCGATTGGCAAAGGCTTATACAAAGTTATGTCTAAAATGGGCATTTCTACTTACCAATCGTATTGCGGTGCGCAAATTTTTGAAGCTATTGGTTTGAATTCAGCCTTTATTAGCAAATATTTCACTGGTACTTCTACGCAAATTGAAGGCATTGGTTTAGATGAAGTGGCGGAAGAAACGCTGCGTTTACACAATATGGCGTTTAGTGACGACCCCGTGTTGTTGCGACAGCTTGATGCAGGCGGTGAATATGCTTTCCGAGTGCGTGGTGAAGAGCATATGTGGACGCCTGAATCTATATCCAAGCTGCAAAACGCGACGCGTACCAATAAATTTGATACTTATAAAGAATACGCCAAACTGATTAACGATCAAACGCGTCGCCACAAAACCTTACGTGGCCTGTTTGATATTAAACCAGCTGGTGCGGCTATTCCTTTAGAGCAAGTAGAGCCTACCAAAGAAATCGTCAAACGTTTTGCCACAGGCGCAATGTCGCTAGGTTCTATTTCGACTGAAGCGCACGCTACGCTAGCAATTGCTATGAATCGTATCGGCGGTAAATCGAATACGGGTGAAGGCGGCGAAGATGCTAAACGTTTCATTCCCGTGGCAAAAGACACCACCATGGCCGAAGTTATCGGCAACAATGTGGTATTCAGCGATATTCCACTAAAAGCGGGTGATTCCATGCGCTCGCGCATCAAACAAGTGGCTTCTGGTCGTTTTGGCGTGACAGCGGAGTACTTGGCTTCTGCCGACCAGATTCAAATTAAAATGGCACAAGGCGCAAAACCAGGCGAAGGCGGCCAGTTACCAGGCCACAAGGTCTCGGAATACATCGCCAAGTTACGTTTCAGCGTCCCAGGTGTTGGTTTGATTTCGCCACCACCGCACCATGATATTTACTCAATTGAAGACCTTGCTCAGTTAATTCACGATTTGAAAAACGCTAATCCAAAAGCGTCTATTTCAACTAAGCTTGTTTCTGAAACTGGCGTGGGTACGGTTGCAGCAGGCGTGGCAAAAGCCAAATCTGACCACATCACCATTGCTGGGCATGATGGCGGCACTGGCGCATCGCCAATTTCCTCCATTAAGCATGCAGGCACGCCTTGGGAGCTTGGGCTTGCAGAAACGCAACAGACGCTGGTGTTGAATCAGCTGCGCGGTCGCGTGGTAGTGCAAGTAGATGGCCAAATTAAAACGGGTCGTGATGTGTTGATTGGTGCGCTGTTAGGTGCAGATGAATTTGGTTTTGCGACCGCACCTTTAGTGGTTGAAGGCTGCATTATGATGCGCAAATGTCATTTGAATACTTGCCCAGTAGGTGTGGCGACGCAAGACCCAGTGCTGCGCAAAAAATTTACTGGTCAGCCTGAGCATGTGGTGAATTTCTTTTTCTTCATTGCAGAAGAGTTGCGCGAGTTGATGGCTTCAATTGGTATTGCTAAGTTTGATGACTTAATTGGCCGCTCTGATCTCTTAGACATGAAAGCAGGCATTGATCACTGGAAAATTCATGGTTTAGATTTCAGTAAAGTTTTTCATCAAGTCGATATGCCAGCAAGTGTAGCGCGTAAAAATGTTGAAGGTCAGGATCACAACTTGGTGAGCGCGTTGGATAATAAGCTCATCGAGCTGGCAAAACCAGCGCTTGAAACAAAACAAAAAGTCATTATAGATTTGCCAATTACCAATACCAATCGCACTGTTGGCACTATGCTTTCAAATCAAATCGCTGTTCGTTATGGTAATTCTGGTTTGGCAGATGACACAGTTCATGTGAATTTTACTGGCACTTCAGGGCAAAGTTTTGCGGCATTTTTAGCCAAAGGCATCACCTTTGATTTAACTGGTGAAGGCAATGACTATGTAGGTAAAGGTTTGTGTGGTGGACGTATTATTATCAAACCACCAGCTGCATTTAGAGGCGTCCCACACGAAAATATCATCATCGGCAACACCGTGATGTATGGTGCAACCACAGGCGAAGCATACTTTAATGGCGTGGCGGGTGAACGTTTTTGTGTGCGCAACTCTGGCGCAAGCGCAGTAGTTGAAGGCGTTGGTAATCACGGTTGCGAATACATGACGGGTGGCACAGTGGTAGTTTTAGGATTAACAGGTCAAAATTTCGCTGCAGGTATGAGTGGTGGTGTGGCTTATGTGTATGACGAAGATGGTCTATTTGCTAAGCGTTGCAATATGGGCATGGTGTCATTAGAAAAAGTTGTGCATCATGCAAGTGTAGCAAGTGATGCTGTGCATCATCTTGATCAGCCGGATGAAATCACGCTTTTGGCCTTAATCAACAACCATGCAAATTATACTGACAGTGAGCGCGCAAAAGCGATTCTGGCTGATTGGGAGCACGCGCGCAGTAAATTTGTAAAAGTCATGCCGAACGAATATAAACGCGCATTAATTGAACTTGCTGAAGATAAAGTACTAGTGGCCGCATGATGAAAAGTAGCCGTATAATGGGTAAAGGGTTTTAGTATGGGTAAAGTTACGGGATTTATGGAATTTGAGCGTCTGAGCGAGGCAAATTTGCCAGTAACAGATCGTCTTAAAAATTATAAAGAGTTTGTGTTGCATCTCACCGATGACCAAGCAAAACAGCAAGGCGCGCGTTGCATGGATTGTGGCATTCCGTTTTGTACCACGGGCTGCCCAGTCAACAACATCATCCCCGATTTTAATGATTTGGTGTATAGCCAAGATTGGAAATCAGCGATTGATGTATTGCACTCCACCAATAACTTCCCTGAGTTTACGGGTCGTATTTGCCCAGCGCCTTGCGAGGCGGCATGTACGCTCAACATTAATAACGACGCGGTGGGCATTAAGTCTATCGAACATGCCATTATTGATAAAGCTTGGGAAAATGATTGGGTAACACCACAAATTAACAAGAACAAAACGGGTAAAAAAGTGGCGATTGTTGGCTCTGGTCCTTCTGGTTTAGCGGCAGCGCAACAACTGGCACGTGCAGGGCACAGTGTTGTGGTACTGGAAAAAAATAGCCGTGTTGGTGGTTTGATGCGCTATGGCATTCCTGACTTTAAAATGGAAAAGTCGCATATCGACCGTCGTATGGCGCAAATGCAAGCAGAAGGCGTAGAGTTTCACGTGAATCAGCACGTGGGTAAAAACGTTGAAGCAAAAAATGTGATGAATGAATACGACGCGGTGGTATTGGCAGGTGGCGCAGAGTTTCCGCGTGATTTACCCGTGCCAGGGCGTGAGCTAGATGGCGTAATGTACGCGATGGATTTTTTACCTGCGCAAAATAAGGTGGTGGCGGGCGACACTGTGTCGAATCAAGTCAAAGCTACCAATAAGCATGTGGTGGTCATTGGCGGTGGTGATACGGGTTCAGATTGCGTGGGTACATCGAATCGTCATGGCGCTTTATCAATAACACAATTCGAGCTGATGCCACGTCCACCAGAAAAAGAAAACAAAGAGCTGGTTTGGCCAAATTGGCCGCTTAAATTACGCACCTCTAGTAGCCATGAAGAAGGTGCAGAGCGCGACTGGTCGATTACGACTAAATATTTAAAAGGCGAAAACGGAAAAGTAACGCATTTGGTGGGCGCTAAAGTCGAGTGGAAAGATGGAAAAATGAGCGAGATTGAAGGTTCTGAATTCACCATTCCTGCAGATTTAGTGTTGTTAGCGATGGGTTTCGTATCGCCTGTGCAAGCGGTATTAGAAGCTTTTGGCGTAGAAAAAGACGTGCGCGGCAATGCCAAAGCTACAACTGATGGTGAAGGCTGCTATAAAACCAACGTGAATAAAGTGTTTGCTGCAGGCGACATGCGGCGTGGGCAATCGCTGGTAGTGTGGGCAATTCGCGAAGGCCGCCAAGCGGCACGGGCAGTGGATGAGTTTTTGATGGGCAGTTCTACACTTCCTCGTTAATTTAAGAATGAATATTCAAAACAAAGGATGCAAAGTAAGCGGCTTTGTATCCTTTTTTATTAGGTCTAGAAAATGATTCAATTGCAAAATGATACTTTTTTAAGAGCATTAATGCGCCAGCCTACAGAATACACGCCTGTGTGGATGATGCGTCAAGCTGGTCGTTATTTGCCAGAGTACCGTGAAAGTCGCAAAACCGCAGGTAGCTTTTTGCAGCTTTGCAAAAGCCCAGATTTCGCGACCGAGGTCACTCTGCAGCCACTTGACCGCTATCCGCTTTTAGATGCTTCCATCCTATTTTCAGATATTCTCACTGTGCCAGATGCGATGGGTTTAGGGCTGTATTTTGAAGAAGGTGAAGGCCCAAAATTTGAGCGCACCCTGCGTGAAGAAGCGGATATTCAAAAACTTGTCGTGCCAGATATGGCCAAGTTGCAATATGTGTTTGACGCGGTTAGCCAAATTCGTAAAACCGTGAATGGCCGCGTGCCTTTAATTGGTTTCACTGGTAGTCCGTGGACGCTGGCGACCTATATGGTAGAAGGCAAAGGCGGCACCGATTTTTTAAACATCAAAAAAATGGCTTATGCACGACCTGATTTATTGCATCATATTTTAGAAACTACTGCGCAAACGGTGATTCAGTATTTAAATGCGCAAATCGCTGCAGGTGCGCAGGTGGTGATGATATTTGACTCTTGGGGCGGCGCACTTTCACACAATGCTTACACTGAGTTTTCGCTCAATTACATGCAAAAAATCGTTGCTGGTTTAACCAAAAATGCAGATGACCGAAAAGTACCTAGCATCGTCTTTACCAAAGGCGGCGCGCTGTGGTTAGAAGCGCAGGCAGATATTGGCGCAGATGCGCTTGGGCTGGATTGGGCCGTGGATATTGGTCAGGCAAGAAAAAGAGTGGGCGATAAAGTCGCGTTACAAGGCAATTTAGATCCAGCGATTTTGCTCAGCACGCCTGAAGCGATTGAAAAAGAAGTGGTTAGTATTTTAGCAAGTTACGGCAAAGGTAGTGGACATGTGTTTAACCTTGGCCATGGCATTACGCAATGGACGCCGCCAGAGAACGCGGCCGCGATGTTAGAAGCGGTTAGAAAACACAGTCAGCAATATCACCAATAAACTTTATTTTTAGCATAAAAAGTATCGGAATTACGATGCCATGAAAGCCAATATCCATGCGCCTTCCAGGGCATCTATTTTAAAATAAAAAGCCCTCGTTTTGAGGGCTTTAGTTTTTATAAAACACAGCTTATAGCATTCGACTCAGCGTCTCGTCTTTATCAATAAATTTGTGTTTTAGCGCGCCTAAAATATGTAGCGCCAGCACCGCTAAAATAATAAGTCCAATGATTTCATGCACCTCTTTAAATGCGTCGCGCATCGGCTTGCTGTCTAAGCCGCCAAATAAATCGATGCCAAACCATTTAACACCATATTTGCCATAAATCACCATAATTAGACCGCTTAAAGGTAGCGCCACCATCAGAAGATACAACAAATAATGTGTGCCTTTTGCAAGTTTACGCTCAAATTCTTTGTAACTAGCCAGCAATGCGGGCGGTTTGTGGCTAAGGCGCCATAAAACTCGAATGATAATTAAGGCAAAAATCGTCACGCCAAGCGATTTATGTAAGTTGAAGTAGAAATTTCGCGGACTGATAGCTTCTGTCGATTGCCAAGTGTAAATACTTAAATCAAATACATCAAAAGCGGTTTGTTTAGGTACTTCTTTGGGTAAGTCGGCCATAAACCAGCCAATGCCAAACATGACAAAAATACCAATGGCGATGAGCCAATGTAAAACCTTTGCGGTTTTTGTATAGCCAGTTAATGCGTGATTCATAATAATATTCCTGAAGTATAAATAAGCGCTTATGTGACAAGCATCACAGCGAATAATTGCCAAAAAATTGCATAATTCGGCTACATTGTAGCAATAAACTTTGATGAAGGAACAAGCGATGCGAATTTTAATGAATATACTTAGTTATTGGCTTAGTATTTTGGTGCTGATAAGTTGTTCTAACTTGCAAGCGGGTGCTCAAACGACTAAAGATGGCTTTGCCATTGAGGATTTAGGCAACGGCATTTACGTGCATCATGGTGTGCATATGGACATTGATACAGGCTACCAAGGTGATATTTGCAACGCGAGTTTTGTGATGGGCAGTAAAGGCGTGGCGGTAATTGATACGGGCGGTAGCATCAAAGTGGGTAAACAGTTACGCGAAGCGATTCGCAAGGTGACGCCGCTGCCCGTGTTGTACGTTATCAATACACATGTACACCCAGATCATATTTACGGCAATGCAGCTTTTCTAGATGATAAACCAGAATTTGTTGGACATGATAAATTGTCAGTTGCTATGGAGTTGCGTCGCGAACAATACGCTAAAATTAATGCCAAATTATTGGGTGAAGATGCCAAAGGAAGTGAGCTTGTAAAGCCCACCATGACCGTTAAAACAACGCTGGAACTAGATTTAGGCGATAGAAAACTTGTGCTCACAGCACATCCTAACGCACATACCAATACCGATGTATCTGTGTTGGAAAGTAAAACCAATACGGAATTTACAGGAGATTTGCTATTTATTGAGCGTACGCCAGTGCTGGAAGGCGACATCAAGGGCATGATTGCCGAAGTTGAAAAATTTAAATCTCAGCCAATTAAACAAGTTGTACCAGGCCATGGGCCAGCAACTAAAAATTGGTTGCAAGCAGTTGAAAACGAACAGCGTTATTTGAACACGCTACTAACGGATATTCGTGCAAGTATTAAAAAAGGCGAAAGCATGGAATCGACCATGAATACGGCGGCAGCTGGTGAAAAAGACAAATGGCTATTGTTCGATATTGCGAACAGGCGAAATGTAAATATTATTTATCCCGCGCTAGAGTGGGAATAGCTAAAATTTATAAAATAACTGCCCTGTAGGCCAATATCCATAGGGCTTTCAGGGCAATGTTTTTGTGTCGAAATGAGCTTTTTCCTAGGTTTTATTTCTCTTGAGATTATCTAGGCTACAAGCCATTTTGTCATGCAACGCCACCATGATTAAACCGCCAGCAATTGCAAGGTATTGCAAGGTTAAAATAAGTCCGTTAACCTCTTGTAGTTTCATAAACAACGCGATAAATATGGCATAAACGGCTAATACATAGGCGCATAATTTTGTTTTAAAGCCTAAAAATAAGCCCAAACCAAACACCAATTGAATGAAAATAGTCAGTGGTGCAAAAACACCTATTAAACCATGCGCAGCCAAATAAGCGGTATAAGCTTGGTAGCCTTCAGGGTTGCTGGTGGTTTGTGAGAGTGTGATAAAAACAGCGATTAAAAAAATCTGTGCGAGTAAAATTCTCGCGAATACTTCCATATATTTGTTCATTGAATTACTTTCTTAACGTTTAATGCAGGCGCTTATTATAAAGTGTTTATTTCATGCTAGCTAATACTCAAATTTTGCAAGTCAATTGGCAAGATGCCGAGAACGAATTGCGCATCATTAGAACGAAAGTGTTTATTGAAGAACAACAGGTTGCACCTGATTTTGAGTGGGACGAAATTGATGCGACTGCGGTTCATTTGCTAGCAATGTCAGAAAATCTGCCAATTGCTTGTTTACGCATAATTAAGTACCAAAAAATTGGCCGCATGGCCGTACTAAAAGACTACCGAGCCATGGGGTTGGGAATGGCGCTGCTGTTAGAGGCGATTAAAATTTGTAAAAAACAGGGCACTAAAAGTATTTATTTAACTGCACAAACCCATGCTATTGGTTTTTACAAACAAGCTGGTTTTAAAGAGATAAGTGGGGTGTATCAAGATGCGAATATCCCGCATGTAGATATGCAGCTAATATTAGATTAATCGCACATTAGAATAATTGATGATTGTTGCTAGCATTTGTTAGAATATTGCTTTAATTCATTATCAACTCGAGAATATTATGTCAAAAATCATTTTTAAGGCAGGCGAAGCTACCATTTATACAGAAGGCAAAGATGCTGGCGCGGCGATGCCAGAAGTTTTAATCGGCAGTGTTGATGGCCCAGTAGGAGCAGCGTTTGCAAATATGATGGCACAAAGCAAAGGCCACACGGCGATGTTTGCAGTGCGAGATCTGAATCAACTCGTGCGTCCAGCTTGTATGATGGTGCCGAAAGTAACGCTTAAGGACTCTGCCAACATTGAGTTGTTTGGCGGTTTGGTGCAAGCGGCAACGGCGGATGCTATTTTAGATTGCGTCATTGAAGGCATTATCCCAAAAGATCAAGTGAATGATTTATGCATTATTAGTTTGATTTGGATAGACCCTCGCGCGGCAAAGGACGCAAACTTAGATAAAGCCGATATGTATAAAAATAACTACGATGCGACTAAACTGGCAATTAAACGTGCTTTAAATGACGAGCCAAGTATTGATGAACTCATTGCAAATCGCCATAAAATTAAGCATTGCATGTGGGAAGACTCTTGGGATCAGAAAAAATAATTAATAATAAGTTGTAGACAAAGGCAACATAACTCTTGCCAAAAGGCTCAAAGGTTTTTACTATAAACTAACAAGCGCAAAATTGGAGGAACTATGGCAGAACGTAATGTATGTATGGAAGCTTTCGAACGGCTTTGCGAGGATGTGAACACCGATAAGAAATCAGCGATTGATCAAGCTGATTATTGGCTTTTTGAGTTAGGTTTTAGGTCTGCCATTGAAGAGTTATTATCAATAGCAGACGCTGGATCTCAAAGCAGAAAATTTGTATCGCCACGCTTTCAAATGTTGGCAGATAGAATTTTGCAATCTCGCTTGCATTAATTCACGGACAGCTTAGGCTGCCTTTTTATTTTTTATATCTAATAAAATTTTGCGAACAGGCGTTGGAATGGCCGAGCCAATTGCATCATCCAAGCTCAGCCAAATATTACGCGGCTCACTAGTTAGAGCATTTTTGCTTGTGTACACAAGTAGTGGTTGTATGTGCAATTTAAAGTGCGTGAAGGTGTGTGTTAATTTGCTTAATGATGAGGCATTTTGCAGATTAAATTCATTGTTATTTTCATCTATATTTACTTCAGGAAAACTCCACAAACCACCCCAAATACCAACGGATGGGCGCTTTTCTAGCATTACTTCATTGCCATGCATTAGCACCAGCATTGTCGTGTTTTTTTCAGGAATTGTCTTGCGCGGTTTAGGGATTGGTAATTGATTCACGAGATTATTTGCTAAGGCTTTACAGCTAGTATTGATGGGGCAATTTGTGCATTTTGGTTTGGTGCGGGTGCAATGTGTTGCGCCTAAATCCATCAAACCTTGCGTATAGGCAATTGCATTTTCTGTTGCGTTCTCACTCACAGCGATTTGCCACAATTGTTGCTCTACTTTAGGTGAGCTTGGCCAGCCTGCAATATTAAAGTGTCGTGCAAATACGCGCTTCACATTACCGTCTAATATGGGTTGAGGTAAATTATGTGCAAAAGTAGAAATGGCAGCGGCGGTAGAACGACCAATGCCGGGCAGACTTAAAATATCATCGAATTGTATGGGGAAAACACCAGAAAAATCATCCACAATTTTTTGTGCTGCATTGTGTAAATTTCGTGCGCGCGAGTAATAACCTAGCCCGCTCCAGCTTTGTAAAACATCTTCCTGACTAGCATTGGCAAGTACTGCGATAGTGGGGAAACGTTGCATAAACTTAGCGTAATAGCCAATAACGGCAGTTACTTGCGTTTGCTGCAACATAATCTCAGAAACCCAAATCGCGTAGGAGTCTGGGTCTTGGTTTAATTTAGTTTGCCAAGGTAAATCGTGGCGACCATGTTGCTTTTGCCAAGCAATAATTGCATCAGCAAAAGCAGTCATATTGAGTTAAAACTTAAGTAATTTTTTAAGTTTTGCCGCTGCTTTATCTTTGGCTTGATCTTCAACAGACTTTGGCGACTCAGCTGGTGCGGCAGGCTGTGCGTTCGCATCAGTGCTTGTTGGCACGGTTGGCGCCCCATCTGCAGGTTTTTTCTTGCCCAGCAAGCCTTTCAAGCCTTCAGCTTTATCGCCACCAAGCAATTCTTTTACGGCCGCGCCTTTTTCGCCGCCCACTTTATCCAACAGTTTAGATTGCGCTAAAGCCGTGCCCACTGCGGCAAAGTCCATGCCGTATTTTGGGTCAGCAAATGTGCCAGTAATTTTAATGGGAATCGCGATGCCGCTTAAACTATCTAGTTCCGCGCCGCCTTGGCCTTTAAGTGATTTCACTACAGTTGGTTTTGCAAGGTAGTTAATGCGCTCGTTGCCAATATCAATGTCGCCTTTGCTATCGCCTTTAGAAAGGCGCAACACAGGCGCCTTCATGGCTAAATCTTCGTTATGTGCGACGCCATTTTTAATGTCGAATGTGGCAGTGAGTTCACTGAAATCCGTTTTTTTGGTTTTATCTGCATTGGCGTCTTTTTTGCCTAGAATGTTAACTTTATTTTTCAGGTCGCGAATGCTACCGGCAATATCTACGCCCTTCAGCGCGCCATCGGCCAAATTGAGCGAAGCATTGCCCATTAAGCCTTTTTTAAGCGCGCCCACGGTGTTGCCTTGCGTGGTTACGTCTACATTCACTGTGCCAGTTCCGCTTAGCATATCGTTTTTAATCGCGTCGACCATCAGCGGGCCAACCGAGACGCCTTTCATGTTTTGTTTGAATGCAATGTTGGGCGTGGCACGCGCGTCAACTCTAAGCGTGCCGCTCATATTGCCATTATACAAATTGGCTGCAAATGGTGACAACGTGGCAATGCCCTCACCCGCTTTTAAGCCGAGATTTACATTCTCAGTTTTAACATTGGCGAGTTTTAGCCAGCCAATTTTGGCTTCGCCCGTCGCGTTCAACTTTTTTAGCGCGCTCAAATCAATTGGCGTGTCGCCCGTGCTTTTTGTCCCCTTGCTTTTAGTGATATATTTATCGGCATCAAGCTTATCGATTTTGAAATCAAAATTGTATGCTGGGTTACTAAATTGACTAATACTTAAATTAGCGCTAATTTGGCTGTCATCTACTTTGGCGATGAGAGGATTTAAACTCAATTTTTGACCATCGGCTTTTAGGCCTGCTTTAAAATTGCTAATGTTGTATTTATCATATTTCAAGCTGCCAATGCGCAAATCACCGTCAGCAAGAAAAGTTTTAAGTCCATTAAGTCCGCCGCTACTTTCTTGAGCTGGTTTATCGCTTTTTGCAGTCATGTATTTATTGGCATCGAGCTGATCGATATCTAAATCAAACAAAAACTTAGGTTTGGCAAATTGCGCAATGCCAAAACTGCCCTTGATTTGACTGTCGTCCACTTTGGCCGAGAGTGGATTTAAGCTCAACTTTTCGCCATCCGCATTTAGCTTGATATTGACATTGCTGGCCTTGGTTTTGCCGTATTTCAAGTTGCCAATGCGAATGTTGCCATCCGCATTAAGGGCTTTAAGCGCGCTTAAATCAAGCGGTTTGGCAGGCTCTTTAGTAGTAGAAGGGGGCGCGTATTTGTCTATGTCTACGGTATCAACATCTAAATCAAAGGTATACAGTGGTTTTTCAAAATGACTGATATCAACATTGCCTTTAATTTGGCTGTCATCTACTTTTACGTTTAAGCCGCTTAAGGCAAGCTTGTCGCCATCGGCTTTGATTCCCACATTTAGGCCAGACACATAATATTTGTCGTACACAAGGCTGCCGATATTAAGCTTGCCGTCTAGCGTCATGTTTTTAAGTGCACTCATGTCGGCTGGTTTGCCACGGCCTTTTACGGCAGCGCTTGATTTGCCTAGCAATTTATTAATGTCCAATTTATCGGCATTTAAGTTAAATTTAATAATCGATTTTTTAAAACCAGTCACATCTACATCGCCTGTAAGCTTAGTATCCGCCATGGTTAAGTTAAATTTGCTGTTAGCCGTTTCATTTTTAAGATCGGTATGTGCACCTAAATTAAACGTGCCTTTCATGCCGCCATTAGGCAAGCTGGGATCTTTAATATCCAAATTGCCTGCGAGTTTAGGAATATCAAAAATCAAGTTTTCAATGTTGCCGCTGAAAGGTGAAGAGAAGGTGCCAGCAACCGTGCGCTTGCCTTGCACGGCAGATAAATCGCCAGTAATGCCGCTACTTTGTAGGGATTTAGGGGAGCCTTTCATATCTGCCAATACCATATTAGCCTTGAAAATGTCGCCACCTTTTTCTTGGCCAATGCTCATCGTTACTTTTTTGCTAGTCACTTCATCTTTTAGAATCGTAAGTGCGGGCGCATTTAAATCGATGCTTTGTTTAGCACCATCAAATTGACCAGAAGCGACCAGTTTTAAGCTATCAATCAAAAATTCTTTTTGTTCCGGTTTGGCGTCTACATCGCCGCTGGCAACAATATCCATATCTGTACCGTCAAGCATATCACCCACAATGTGGCTATCTAAACCCTTTACCTTAAAGTGCTTAGTTTTAGGGTCAACTAAAAAATTGCCTTTAAGATTTACATTAGCTGCTGTTTCTGGTTTATTAGAGGTAATTGTAAAATTTGTATCTAAATCAACGGGCTCAGCCAAAGCAATATGGCCAAATTTTAAATTGAGTTTGGTTATGGTATATTTCGCATCTGCGCCTTCATCGGTGTATCTCACTTCAGAATTCGTCACGTTTATGCCATCTATATCAAATTTAATCTTAGACGGCTCTTCTTTACTCAGCAAATCGTCAAAATTTGTTGTGCCATCCTTATATTTGATGATGTTTGCTTTTGCACCGTCTACGTAAACGGTATCTACAACTAATTCTTTTTTAAGCAAAGGCATTACAGCCAAAGCTACTTTTACACTATTTACCGAGGCAAATTCTTTGTCTGAGCTGTGTTCAGAAATTGAGAGCTTGCCAAGATTGGCACCTATTTTAGGCCAGTAGCTAAGTTTGATGTCACCATCAATATGTAGCGTGCGATCTTTTTTATCTTTAACTAATTTAACGATTTCGTCTTTGTAATCGTTTGGGTTAAATGTTGCTGCAAAATAACCCACCACCAATAACATTAAAGCGATGATGCCGCCAATGCCGTAAAGCGCGTATTTAATTAGTTTTGACATATTATTTCTTTCTGCGGGATAGCTATTTGTTGTATTCTAAGCCAATCAACATAGGATTTACAGCGTAGTAGATAGTTCAAACACTTGAGTGGAAACTTAACTCACCAAAAATACAGCAACACCGCCACACCAAGAAAAATGCGATACCAAGCAAAAGCTTTAAAGTCGTGCGTAGAAACAAAGCGCAGCAAGCCTTTTGTCACTAAAAGGGCGCTAAAAAATGCAGTTATAAAGCCAACCGCAATGATATCTAGATATTGCCAAGTGTATATGTTGGGGTTAGTAAATATCTCAAGGCCAGTTGCTCCAAACATCACAGGGATTGCAAGAAAAAAAGAAAATTCTGTGGCAGCGTAGCGAGATAATCCAAAAACGGTACCACCTAAAATCGTTGCACCAGAGCGTGACACACCAGGAATAAGTGCCAGGGTTTGCGCAAAACCTATTTTGAGTGCATGTTTCCAGTCCATATCATCCACTGTGATGGTATCAGGCTGTGGTGCAAAGCGCTCAATCAGTAAAATGGCAATCCCACCAACAATCAATCCACACGCAACTGTGATGGGCGAAAATAGATATTGTTTAATCAAATGATGTAATGGTAAACCAATGATGACCGCTGGCATTATGGCCAATGCTAGATTTATTAAGAGTTGTTGAGATTTCACTTCCGTAAAAATGTTTGCAAATACGTGCCCGATTTTGGCCCGATACTCCCAACATACTGCAAGAATTGCCCCTAGCTGAATGACAACCTCGAATATTTTGCCATTTTCATCATTAAAATTGAGTAGGTCACCTACAATAATTAAATGCCCAGTACTACTAATGGGTAAGAACTCGGTTGCGCCTTCAACTAAGCCTAAAATAAAGGCTTTTAGTAATAATATTAAGTCCATAATATCGTTTGATCCAAAAAATTAAAGCAAAATAAAAAAAGGGGCTTGCAGCCCCTTTTTAAGAGATTAATACTTACTTGAACATACCTAAAACTGAAGTAAGTAAGTTGCCAGAGTCAGCGGTAACCTCACCGTTTGGTGTCATTTTGTCCACCAAGTTAGGCAAATGTTCGGCAATTTGAGTACTTAAAGTAGCAGGTGAAATACCAAATTTCGCGGCCATTTCAGCGATTGCGCCACTACCTAAAACGCTAGAAATTTGATCAGCAGAAATAGGTAAATTTTCACCCTTACCAACCCATGAAGCAGCTGCATCACCTAGACCTGCTTGTTTAAATTTATCCAAAACGCCATTCAAGCCACCGTGCTGATTAAACACATCCATGGCGATTTGTGTCATTCCGCCTTGTTGTCCACCAAGTTTGCCTAAAACTGCTCCTGCTACGTTATCTAATAATCCCATTATATTTCCTTAAAAAGTGGCTTACCTGCCATTGTAAAAGCATAACTCAAAAACGCTCATTATTGCGCAAATATCGCCATTGTCCAACGGGTAATTTGCCTAAATTTACACTTCCGATGCGCACACGCTTTAGTCCAACCACCTGCAAGCCCACCATTTCGCACATGCGGCGAATTTGGCGTTTTTTACCCTCACGCAACACAAAACGCAATTGGTCTTCATTTTGCCAGCTGACTTTTGCGGGCTTAAGTGTTTCTCCATCTAAACTTAGACCATGGTTTAAACGTTCCATATCCCCATCGCTCAATTCGCCTTCTACGCGCACCAAATATTCTTTTTCTACGCTCGAATCTTCACCAATTAAATGACGTGCTACGCGACCATCCTGGGTTAAAACAAGCATGCCCGTAGAGTCAATATCCAAGCGGCCTGCAGGAGCGAGGCCATGCAAAAATCCGCGCTGAAATTCTTTTGTGTTGTGATCGTTTAATTCTGGGTCATCTAACCATTCGTTATCGGGGTGCACCAGCACAATCGCAGGCTGGTAACCATCTTCTGCTTGACCACTTACATAGCCTATGGGCTTATGCAGCAAAATGGTTACTTGCTCGGATTGTTGTTCGTAGGCGTAACCGCTAATCACAATTTCGGCATCAGGTTTTATGCGGCTTCCCAGCGTGTCGATAATCACGCCGTCCACCTTTACCCAGCCGTTGACTATCCATTCATCCGCCTCGCGGCGCGAGCAAAGCCCAAGCTCCGCCATGCGTTTAGATAGCCTTGGGTTTGATTCTTCTTTTTGCGGCAATTTAGCCGCCGCTTTTTTGTGCGTTGCCTCTCTCAAAGTGCGGGTTTTATCAAACTCACTTGCCACAAAACCATCGCGCACTTTGCCGCCCCGACGCGGCGCTTGGCGATATTGCGGCTCGTTTTTGTCAGAGCGCGGCATCGTGCGCGTATCCACGCCATGCGGCTTAGCGGGCTTGGGTTCTACTGGTTCATGCAGTTTGCCGTCATAGCGGTGGTTGCGCTGGCGCGCATTTTCAGTCTTAGGTTTTTCCTCTTGCTCGTGAGCTACAGGCTTCGGCGGCGGCTTTGTTCTATCACGCTTGGCAGGGTCTGTGCGGCGCACAGGCGCTTTTTGCACCGCAGACGCATCAGAAGGCTTTTTGGAGAGTTTTAGGGTGGTCAAAATATATTTTTCTGCAAAAACAGAATTTTATCATGATGTTACATCAACCCCGATACAAAATTACCAAACTGTGTTACGATATGAACTAACTAGACTTAGTTTAGTAATAGGGTTTAATAATTTTGAGGTTAATCATGCACACAATCAATATACACGAGGCAAAAACTCAGCTATCCAAACTGGTGGATCAAGCTGTGAATGGCGAGCCATTTATCATCGCCAAATCGGGCAAACCTTTGGTAAAAGTCACCAAGCTAGATGCGCCGGAAGCCGCGCCACAAAAGCGTCTTGGCTTTATGCAAGGGCAAATTAACGTGCCGGATGATTTTGACGAAATGGGCAAAGACGACATTGCCAAGCTGTTTGGCGCGGAGTAATTTTGCATGAAACTTTTGTTAGATACGCACGTGTTGCTGTGGGTGGCGGGCGCACCACACAAGCTCTCGCAAACTGCGCAGAATTTGATAGAAGACCCGCAAAACCAGCTTTATTTTAGCGCCGCCAGCCTGTGGGAAATCTCCATTAAAAACAAACTTGGCAGAACTGACTTTAAGGTGGATTTACCTATTTTGCGCCGCAACTTGTTCGATGCCGGCTTTGAAGAAATCGCCATCACCAGCGCACATACACTGGCTTTAGATGCGCTGCCCAACCTGCATAAAGACCCGTTCGACCGCATTTTAATCGCCCAAGCCAATGCGGAAGGCGTTACCCTGATGACGGCGGATAGCGCTATGATGGAGTATCAAGTGGCGGTGGTGCTGGTTTGATTAGCGCAGCCCCTCTACATTTTTAATGTGGAGAGGGTTGGAGGCTGAGGGGTTTTCTCACCCTACGGTCGCGTTTGGCAGGGTCGGCGCGGCGCACTGGCGCCTTGCTGGTGGTAGTTGAGTTCCTAGGTTTTTTGTGATTTTAATAGTGGTCAAAATAATCTGCAGTTGTTTAATTTATAAAGCTATTTTAACAAATTAATGCTGCAAGTTTTTATTTATTAAATGCAAGAGTTTTGAGTTATCTAGTTTTCAATTTATAGTCTGATTTTGTAGTCTGTTTAAAACACCCCGTATTACATGAATGGGGGGATATAGGTTTCAAGCACGAAATTTATAGTTAAAGTTTGGAGGTTTATGTTACTTAAAACTATCTGCGTCGAAAAGATTGAAGCTGCTAAACGCCAACTAGAAACTGCAATCATTCTTTGGTTTGAAGATAGTGACCAAATATCAGTGCATACATTAGCCTGCGCTGCATATCAAATAGTCCACGACATTAACAAAAATAGTAAAGGCAAAGAACTTCTTCTTGACTCTAGTTTGATCAAAGATGAATTTCGCAAAGAGTACAAAGTCGAAATGCGCAAGGCAATGAATTTCTTCAAGCACGCAGATAGTGATCCTGATCCGCATGGTAAAGTTGAGTTTGCTAATGATATTACCGATCTATTCATTTTCTATTCTATCATCGGAATTGAGCGCTTCGGAGAGCGCTGCAGCAAATTAAGCTTGGCGTTTTTAATGTTCTACGCTATTAAGAATCCTAATTTGATTACAAAAGAATTCAATGGCCGCTTCAATACTGAAATTTTTGCAAATCTTCCACTCATCTCTAAGTCGGAATTTATGAAACAATTTCTTTTAAGTCAAAGACAATAGACATAAAACCAGGTACAAACTGAAAGCTTATACAAAGGGAAACGTATGAAGATTATATTCGTCGCTTTGCATTTAATTTTTTTCGTATCAACAAGCTATGCAGCTTCAATTAAACAGGAAATAGACCTAGTGGGGCAGCCAGCTATTCGAATTGAGGGTGAGATAGTTAAGGGGGATTTGGTAAAATTTAAAAAACTTGCTGCAAAGCATATTCAAAGCAATAAATCACCACTCAGGGTTATCTTAGACAGTAAGGGCGGTGATGTAAATGAATCTATTGAAATGGGAAGAGTTATCAGAAGCCTACTGGCATCAACTTATGTATGGGGTAATCATATTATTAGTTCCTCATCGGAAGTTTCCAAAACAGTATTGGAGCGACAAGCTAACAAAAGTTATTCATTTGCTAATTGGCGTGTG
>JANYCB010000035.1 GCA_025360485.1 Methylotenera sp.
CATCAAGGTAAAGGCTGGGAAGCTTTTACCTTGATGTGCACCTGCTTTACTCTGTTCTACCGTCAGCGTGGCATTCAACAACAACACGCCTTGGTCTGCCCACGGCGTTAAATCGCCATTCCGACTCATGTGAATACCTAAATCAGATGCAATTTCCTTAAAAATATTTACTAAAGACGGTGGTGGGGCTACACCTTTGGGAACAGAAAAACTCAAACCGTGTGCCTGCTCGGGACCGTGGTAAGGATCTTGCCCAATAATCACCACACGTACTTGCTCAAAAGGCGTGTGATTGAATGCGTTAAAAATCAATGGGCTAGGCGGATAAATAATCTTACCAGCCACTTTTTCTTGTTTAAGAAAATCGCGCAAAGCCTGCATATAAGGCTTTTCAAGCTCATCGCCAATGACTGCCAGCCAAGAAGGGTGAAGTTGACCAGGTTTTTGTTGTGTCATAAGAGGGGTAAGGAGTGCATCTGTAAGTTGAACTTAATGACTTAGTTAGGATTTAGGTTCTTGGTAAGGTAGTCCAACTGGAACTTCAAATTGAATACGGCTTACGGATGCTTGCGATGCCTTCGATTCACCCTGCGAACCTAATCCAACCGCGCCGATAAATATACCTATTCCGCCTTTAGTTCCAGTACCCTCTTCAACAGTTACAGCAACATCAAATTTGACTGTTTGAACCAGTTGACCATAGCGAGAAACCAATCGACCTTGATTTTGTAAAGAGCCTTGATTAGTTGCTAGTAATGGATTGATTTCGCCTTCACGAGCATACTCAGTATCTCGTTGGGAAGCTTTTACCCCATCAATTATTTCTGTGAGCACAGCTGTTATAAACTCTTTAAGTTCCATTATTGCTCCTAGTTTCTAATAAATGCCTTACATCATGTAGTTATCCTAATTGGCTCATCATTTTACATCAAACAGCTAGGCAATAAAAAAACCTCGCCTAAGCGAGGTTTTAATATTACGGAGTAGCAAGCTTGTAATTCGTTATTGCATCAACTCACCGCAAGGCGGAAAGTCGATGCAACATTAAAAAGCCTACATCATTCCACCCATGCCGCCCATACCACCCATATCACCGCCACCCATTGCTGGGCCGTCATCTTTAGGTAGTTCAGCAACCATGCAGTCAGTAGTTAGCATTAAACCTGCTACTGAAGCTGCGTTTTGTAATGCAGAACGTGTCACTTTAGTTGGGTCAAGAATACCCATTTCAATCATGTCGCCGTAAGTTTCATTGGCAGCGTTGTAGCCATAGTTACCTTTGCCAGCTGCTACGTTGTTCACAACGACTGAAGGCTCAACACCAGCGTTTTGTACGATTTGGCGTAATGGCTCTTCAACAGCGCGTAATACAATTTTCACGCCAGCATCTTGGTCATGGTTATCGCCTTTTACTTTAGCAATCGCATCACGTGCACGAATCAATGCAACGCCACCACCAGCAACAATACCTTCTTCAACTGCTGCACGAGTTGCGTGTAATGCGTCTTCTACGCGCGCTTTTTTCTCTTTCATTTCAATTTCTGTTGTTGCACCCACTTTAATTACCGCAACGCCGCCAGCCAATTTAGCGACGCGTTCTTGCAGTTTTTCGCGGTCGTAATCGCTGTTAGATTCTTCAACTTGTGCTTTGATTTGTGCAATGCGTGATTTGATGTTGGCTTCATTACCAGCACCGTCGATGATGATGGTGTTTTCTTTGCCTACTTCAATGCGTTTGGCAGAACCTAAATCTTCTAATTTCACATTCTCTAGTTTTAAGCCAACTTCGTCAGCAATCACTGTACCACCGGTTAAAATGGCGATGTCTTCCAACATGGCTTTACGACGGTCACCAAAGCCTGGGGCTTTAACGGCTGTTGTTTTTAAGATGCCGCGAATATTGTTTACCACCAATGTGGCTAATGCTTCGCCGTCGATATCTTCGGCAATAATCAACAATGGGCGGCCTGATTTAGCGACTTGCTCTAAGGTTGGCAATAAATCACGGATATTGCTGATTTTTTTGTCGTGTAATAGCACTAAAGGGTTGTCCATTAATGCGATTTGGCGGTCTTGGTTGTTGATGAAATACGGTGATAAATAACCACGGTCGAATTGCATGCCTTCAACCACGTCAAGCTCACTCTCAAGGCCAGAACCGTCTTCAACCGTAATCACGCCTTCTTTGCCCACTTTGTCCATCGCGTCAGCAATGATTTTGCCGATAGATTCATCAGAGTTAGCAGAAATTGAGCCTACTTGCGCGATTTCCTTGCTGGTAGTACATGGTTTTGATTGTGATTTTAAATCGGCAATCGCAGCAGCTACAGCTTTATCGATACCGCGCTTTAAATCCATTGGGTTCATGCCAGCGGCTACAGATTTCATGCCTTCGCGAATAATCGCTTGTGCCAAAACCGTTGCTGTTGTTGTACCATCACCAGCAATATCAGAAGTTTTTGAAGCCACTTCTTTCACCATTTGTGCGCCCATGTTTTCAAACTTGTCTTTAAGTTCGATTTCTTTCGCAACAGAAACACCATCTTTAGTGATGGTTGGTGCGCCGTATGAGCGCTCTAATACTACATTGCGGCCTTTAGGGCCTAAAGTTACTTTAACTGCGTTGGCGAGAATATTCACGCCGTTAGTCATTTTTTGGCGGACTTCGTCGCCGAATCGAACATCTTTTGCTGCCATTTTAAATTCTCCTAATATTCTTTAATTTTTCAGTAAATACTCTTAATTTATTCAACAATACATTCGTGTTGAAACTATTCAACAATCGCCATGATGTCTTCTTCGCGCATCACAAGTAGTTCTTCGCCATCTACCTTAACGGTTTGGCCTGAGTATTTACCGAATAACACTTTGTCACCTACTTTTACATCAAGTGCAATGATTTTGCCGCTGTCGTCACGTTTGCCGCTTCCTATCGCTTGTACGACACCTTGATCTGGCTTTTCTGTGGCAGAATCCGGAATCACAATACCAGATGCGGTAGTGCGTTCTTCTTCAGAGCGTTTTACAATAACGCGATCGTGTAATGGGCGAATTTTCATTCAATTTCTCCTAATAGGTTATGCTACAAAAGTTGATAAAATGTTGTTAAATGCAATTGCATGGGCAATAGAGTATTTTAGCACTCTCGCACCCAGATTGCTAATATGGAGCAAAAATTTGAATTTTCAAGGGCTATAAACCTAATTTTATTAAGCACTAAATATGACACAAAACATACCAAAACTAGAACCTAAGCCAGATGCGGCCATTCAGCAAATTAATCTTAGCTACAATGCCGAGCAAGATAGGCTATTGTTTCGCGTAGGCTTAAATGATAATTCCGAACTTTTGGTGTGGCTAACCAGCCGCATTACAAAAATGATTTGGCAACTGCTAAACGGCGAAACAAGCATTCCAACGGCAACCTCAATACAAGCAGAAACGTTACCGCAGCAAGCCGTGGCGCAGTTTAAGCAAGAAATGCAAACCGTCGAGACCTTACAAAAAATGGATTTTGCAACGGAATATCAACCTAGACCAGAGGTACGAAACGATGGTGCAATGTTGGCTATTAATGCGCTACTTATTCAAACTGAGAATAAGCAATCGACGCTGGAACTGCCGTGTTTAGAGGGCGTGACAGTGCGTATGAATTTAAATCAAGTATTAATTTTGGCAATTTGCAATATGCTGAAATTAACAACTAAAGAAGCGGGGTGGGATTTAGGCGCATCCGCCCAAACACAAGTGCAGGTGACGCTTGCAGCGGATGCGGGTGAGAAAAAAATATTGCACTAAGTAAAAAAAGTTAGTGCAAAATGGGTTGAAAAGATTAACCTAACGATATTTTTGTTTGTTGAATAATTTCTTCAGCGGTAGACGCGTCATAGAAAAGGCCAGAACCTTTGGCAACCACGCGCATGCGAGTGGCATTGGGACTGATGGGCTCTAGCTGAATTTCGATTTTGCGCTCGGTGGTTTTTGCCATTACATATCGAATGTTACTTTTATTCTGCATACTATCAGAGACTAGTTGGATTTGCATGCGCTCTAATGCTCGAATAGTCGCAACTCTCACTTTGGCCTGAGGTGAAGTAAAAGTGCGGTAAGTAATGCCATTCATGGTATGTGTTATTGCTGCAGAGCCGCCCATCCCCGCTGCAGACGTTGCTGCCGCAATGCAGCCAGACAATGATGTTGCATTAATCAATATAAGCAAAACTAAGCAAAAATAGCGCATTTTATCCACCCATATAATTATTTGTTATTTAGACTAACTAGCTTATCTATTTTCTGAAAACTTGTCAATAACATTCAATATAATCATAGTGTTACAATTTTTTATTAATCAATCACATTTTGAATATAGCGGCACATATTTCCGCTATGCCATTTGTTACGAGGGTAGGGCATAATAAGCACTTATGACGAACCAAACCCTTCTTAACCGCAGTTTGCAATCTGTTTGGCATCCATGCACGCAGATGAAGCAGCATGAGGCGTATCCACTTATTCCCATTCAGCGCGGTGATGGCGTATGGCTCTACGACACAGAAGGTAAGCGCTATTTGGATGCGGTGAGCTCTTGGTGGGTGAATTTATTTGGGCATAACAACCCACGCATAAAAGATGCCATTAAACTACAGCTGGATACGCTTGAGCACGTGATGTTGGCTGGTTTTACGCATGAGCCTGTTGTTGTCTTATCCGAGAAATTAGCCTGGCTTACTGGTTTGGGTCATGCGTTTTATGCAAGCGATGGCTCGAGTGCGACTGAAATCGCGCTTAAGATGAGTTTTCATTATTGGCGAAATAGCAGTAAATCACGTAAAACTAAATTTATCAGTCTGCAAAATAGTTACCATGGCGAAACGCTAGGCGCGCTGGGCGTAACAGATGTAGCAATATTTAAAGATACTTATGCGCCGTTGCTGATGCAATCTGCCCAAATGCCAAGTTCAGATTGGCGCTTAGCAGAGACGGGCGAGGACGCTGAAGCTTTTGCTTTGCGCTGCGCAGATAAGTTAGAGAAGTATGTGAGTGAACATCATGCGGAGTTGGCAGCGTTTATTGTAGAGCCACTTATTCAGTGTGCCGCGGGCATGGGCATGTATCACCCAGCCTATCTACGCCGTGCGCGTGAGATTTGCACCAAGTATGATGTACATTTAATTGCTGACGAAATCGCGGTAGGGTTTGGTCGTACTGGGACGATGTTTGCCTGCGAGCAGGCAGAAATCACGCCTGACTTTATTTGCCTTTCAAAGGGCATTACAGGCGGTTATTTGCCATTGTCGGTTGTGCTTACTAAAGATGAAATTTATCAGGCTTTTTATGATGACAGTACTGCGCGTGGTTTTTTGCATAGTCATAGTTATACAGGCAACCCACTGGCTTGTAGCGCTGCGTTGGCGACATTAGCCATTTTCGAAACCGAACACATTCTGGAAAAAAATGCGCAAAAAGCAGCTTATTTGAATAATAAAATGCAAGCGCTCACTAACTATGCGGTTCAGCATTTGCGCCAAAAAGGCATGGTTTTTGCGTTTGAAGTGGAGACAAAAAACCTACAATTTTCTAAGCAGTTTTATCAAGCAGCATTGCAGCAAGGTGTGCTGTTACGGCCTATTGCCAACACCATATATTTTATGCCGCCATACACCATTTCAGAAGATGAAATAGATTTTATGTTAGCTGCCACGGAGAAAGCATTACAGGAAGTTGCATGAAAAAAATACTTTTTATTGGCTTAAGTTTGCTGAGTTTTTTTGCGCAAGCAGAGCTACCCGCCACAGTGTTGGATGCGCTTAAAAAAGCTGACATTCCGCCGCAAAGTGTGGCGGTGTACGTGCAAGCAGTTGAGAACAACAGTCCTATTCTTAGCCACAATGCAGATAAAAGCATGAATCCTGCCTCGGTGATGAAATTGGTCACAACAAGCGCGGCGTTGGATATGCTGACGCCAAGCTATCGTTGGAAGACGGAAATTTACAAAGATGGCAACGTGAAAAATGGCGTGCTGAATGGCAACCTCATTATTAAAGGCTATGGCGACCCTAGCTTTAAGGCGCAAGAGTTTTGGCGCATGCTGATGAGCTTGCAACAAGCGGGAATAAACGAAATCAAAGGCGATTTAATCATTGATAAAAGTTATTTTGCAAAAAATGTAGGCAATAGAAAAACGTTTGATGATGAGACCTGGCGCGCTTATAACGCTGAGCCCAGTGCGTTTTTGGTGAATGGACGCAACACCAGCTTTAAGTTTGTTACATCAGAAGCAGGTGTAAATATAAGTCAGGAATTTGAACTGCCAGAGTTGCAAATAATCAACCATATGAAGATCACACAAGAGAATTGTGGCGAATGGCGTAGCCGCTTTGGCTACACGGTAAAATCGCTTGAAAATATGGCAGTTGTTACTTTTAGCGGTACTTTTTCGCCAGATTGTGGTGAGCGCTATTTAGAACTAAGCGTGTTTGATGATGAAAAATATGCGTTTTATTCTTTTAGAAAATTGTGGCGAGAGCTGGGTGGCAAGTTTAACGGTAAATTGAGGCTGCAAGAGTCACCAATAGGCGCAGTTAAAGTGCTCGAGCAGGTATCTGATCCATTAGGTTATGTGATTCGTGACATCAATAAATGGAGCAATAATCTCATGGCGCGCCAGCTATTATTGACGATTGGCGCTGAGAAAAATGGCGCACCAGCGACCGAAACTAACGGAGTGGCAGCCATCAATACTTGGCTGCTAGGCCGTGGCTTAAATTTTAATGAGCTAGTGGTAGAAAACGGCTCTGGCTTATCGCGTATTGAGCGCATCAGTGCCGAGCATTTGGGGCGCTTGTTAGTAAGCACTTACAATAGCCCAGTGATGCCTGAGCTAATGGCTTCCTTACCTATTTTGTCACAAGATGGCACAGTAAAAAAACGCCTAATTGATAGCCAATCTAGTGGGCGCGCGCATCTTAAAACGGGTTCTTTAGATGGTGTCAGCGCAATAGCAGGTTACGAAATAGATGCTAATAATCATCGTCATGTAATGGTAATGCTTGTGAATCATGCAAATGCGGCCGCTAGCAAAGATGCGCAAGATGCGCTCATCGAGTGGGTACATCAACAACCTTAAAAGCGCTATTGCCAGGTGAACTAACCTAAGTTTGCGGTATCATATCGTTTCTATAAATTTGTCACTGTAGAATTTTTTAAGGCAACATCAAAGGTTATGTTTATGAAATTAATTAATATATTATTAATAGGCGCATGCGCTTTAGTTATAAGCGCTTGCAAAGCCCAATCATCATCCCCCACTACTTCAACACAGGAAAAACCAGCAATGACTTCTAGCATCACAGAATTAAAGAAAATCGACACGCAAGTTGGTACCGGCCGTGAAGCCGAGCCAGGTTTTAACATTAGTGTGCATTACACAGGCTGGCTTTACGATGAAAAAGCGACTGACCACAAAGGCAAAAAATTCGATAGCAGTTTAGATAGAAAACAGCCTTTCGATTTCGCTTTGGGTGCTGGTCAAGTGATTCAAGGTTGGGATGAAGGTTTTGCTGGCATGAAAATTGGTGGTAAACGCACTTTGGTTATTCCGTCAGAAATGGGCTATGGCGCTCGTGGTGCAGGTGGTGCGATCCCGCCAAATGCGGACTTGATTTTTGATGTTGAACTTTTGGACGTTAAATAAATTATGCACGTAAGAGTCAAATGGGTTGAAGGTGTATGTTTTGTAGGCGAGTCCGAAACGGGTCATGCAGTTGTTCTAGATGGCGCGCCTGAGAGTGGCGGCCGTAACATAGGCATGCGCCCGATGGAAATGCTACTCATCGGCATGGGCGCTTGCACGTCGTTTGACGTGGTAACGATTCTAAAAAAAGCGCGTCAGCCGATTGTGGATTGCGTCGCTGAGATTGATGCGACACGTGCCGATGAAGTACCAAAAGTATTCACTAAAATTCATGTGCATTTTGTGATTACCGGTAATGATTTAAATGAAACACAAGTCGAACGTGCGGTAAAGTTATCAGCTGAAAAATATTGTTCCGCCTCAATTATGCTGAGTAAAAGCGTGGAGATTACACACGATTTTGAAATAAAGCCGTTCCAAAATGCCTAAGCCAGAAGGCATGCTGGGCATACGTCACGTGGCGCTATTTATAAAAGAACTTGAAAAAGCGGTCGATTTTTACACCAATATTATGGGTATGCGTATTGAGTGGCAGCCTGATGCGGACAATGTGTATTTAACCAATGATGGTGATGTGTTTGCACTGCATCGCGTGGATTACGTGCCACAGGCTCAACAGCGCTTGGATCACATTGGATTTGTGCTAAAAACGCCAAAAGATGTGGACAATTGGTACGATTATTTTGTGAAAAGTGAGGTAAAAATTACCGAGGCGCCAAAAACGCATAGAGATGGCTCTCGCGGTTTTTATTGTTTAGACCCTGTTGGGCATTTGCTGGAGTTGATTTATCATCCGCCCATAGCAAAAAATATTAGATTGTAATTATTTTTACCGTTAAGGGCGCTTCGTTTTCAAGCACATTAATGAGTTTATCAACGTTGGGGTGCTTGCCAGGGCAGTTTTCAGCGTCTTCAGTGTGTTCTGCATAAAGCGCCAAGCCTTCTACGGCCGCATCAAGCGAAATGCTACCATACATTTTATACAGATGATGATAAACCTTCATTGAGCCTTGGCTACCAGGCTTGTTTTCGATGACGCCAGCGGGTTTGCCATCTTCAGCATAAAGCTCAATACGTTGCACATCGTCTACGCTATCAAGTGTTAGCAAAACATCACAAAATTTTTGCATGTTATCCTTAAATTATTGCTTTAAACATAATAAGCAGTTTTTGTCATCATTTTAGAAGCAAAAGTCATCCCCATTTTTATGGGAGCGGGTAATTCACCTGCACCAAGCTGATTGGCTTCATGCGCATGCGCTGCTTCATCCTGTTGCATCTTAGCCACAATTGTACGCGTCTTAATGTCGGTTTCGTTAAGTTGATTTAAATGGTTTTGCAAATGAATAGAGACTTGATTTTCAGTTTCTGCCAAAAAGCTTAAATTCCATTTATCGCCCATTGCACCAGCAATCGCCCCTAAAGTAAAACTGCCCATATACCAAAGGGGGTTAAGTAGGCTTTTACGTCCACCTAGCTCGTTAATGCGCGCCTCGCACCAAGCGAGATGATCCGTTTCTTCTGCCGCCGCATGCGCTAGCGCGTTTACAATGTATGGGTTGCGTGAGGTAAGTGCCTGCCCACTATACAAGGCCTGAGCACATACTTCACCCACATGGTTAATGCGCATGAGCGCAGCCGCATGTGCTTTGCTAGGGTCATATAGACTAGGTTCATTTAAATGCGCGTCTGGACGCGGCCTAGCGGCATGTGCACTAGCAAAAATAGTACGCAGGCCAGTGTCAAAAGTGCTGATTAATTTATCTAGCATTATTTTACTTTCATGTGATCTTACTTCACTAAATTTAGTTTAATCCAAATTTGCGATTTAGTCCTAATTTTAGATTCAAGTTTTAACTGAATTTTAATTCAAGCCGCACAAAAACAAAGTCCTGCTAAGCTAGCAGGACTTAAATTTACTCACTTGAAGTTACCAACTTAAGTTATTTTTTACTATCTTCTGGCTTAACGTCAGCTGCTTTGGCTTCAGTTGGCTTTACTTCTGACATTTTCACAACTGGCAAGCCTTTTAATTGATTCATCGCCTGCATAAATTGAAAGTCATCTTTACTGGCTGGCTCAATGGGGCCTTTTTGCTCAGCAAATTTTTTCTCATTGGCTTTATTCACCGCTTCAATTTTTGCAGCATCCCTAATTTCTGGTACTTTATTCGCGTCTGCATCTTTTGGATTCGATAAGTGTTTGCCTAAATCAGCCTCATGAATACTATTGCTGTGGTCAAAACCGTCATCTACACTAATATCAGGCACAATGCCTTTGGCTTGAATCGAGCGACCGTTTGGCGTGAAATAACGCGCAGTAGTCAACTTAATTGCACTACCGTTATTAATTGGTAATATGGTTTGCACAGAGCCTTTACCAAAGCTTTGAATGCCTAGAATTGTTGCACGTTTGTGGTCTTGCAATGCACCAGCAACAATTTCAGAGGCTGAGGCTGAGCCTTCATTGATGAGCACCACCATTGGCGTTTTCTTATAGTCAGCAGGCACGTCCTTCAAATAGTCGCCTTTTCCACGGCGCGCGTAATCAAGCGGAGTCGCCGTTAAATGCATTTTAGAATCTGCCACGCGGCCTTCGGTATACACGACTAAATCATCTTTTGGTAGAAAGGCCGCAGAAACGCCAACGGCAGAATCGAGTAAGCCGCCTGGGTTATTACGTAAATCTAATATAAAGCCCTTAAAAGCACCTTTATTTTGGTCGTGTAATGATTTTAAGGCTTTAGCAAGGTCTTCACCCGTGTGCTCTTGAAATTGTGTAATGCGCACGTAGCCATAGCCTGGCTCAATATATTTATTTTTAACACTTTGGGTTTTGATAATTGCGCGTGTTAAGTTAAAAGTGAGTGGTTTTGCTTCGCCTTTGCGCAGCACAGTGAGGACAATCGGCGTATCTGGCTTACCACGCATTTTTTTCACCGCGTCGTTTAAGCTTAAGCCGCGTACTTGCGTATCGTCTAGCTTCATAATTAAATCGCCGCTTTTTAAACCGGCTTTATATGCTGGGCTGTCTTCAATCGGCGAAACGACTTTTACTAAGCCATCTTCCATGGCTACTTCAATGCCTAAGCCGCCAAATTCGCCTTGTGTGCCCGCTTGTAAATCTTTGTAAGCGTCAGCATCCATAAAGGTTGAGTGTGGGTCAAGGCCAGCCAGCATGCCTGTAAGCGCTTCATTAATAAGCTTTTTATCTTCGACAGGCTCTACGTAATCGCTTTTAACCTTGCTATACACTTCAGCAAACATACGCAAATCATCGATTGGCAATTGCGGCGATGCGATTTTTTCAGCTAAAGCCGAAAAATTAAGGCTGATGAGAATGCCAACTAAAACCCCAGAACCAACCAAGCCAAATTTACTAAAAGTAGATCGCATGCAAACCCTTTTTAACAAAATAATTAATTTTTGCGCTCAAGCCGCCACTAAGATAGCTATTCGCAACCTATAGCTATGAGCCTACAATAAGATAATAGGTTCATTTTGCGCTATTTCAAGCTAATTTAATAGTGCACCAAGTAAAATTTTAGCTAAAGATTAGGACAAGTGGATGATAAAATATTTGGTTGAAATAGAATATTGTACTCAATGCAGATGGCTGCTACGTGCGGCGTGGCTTGCACAAGAGCTGCTAACAACATTTGAATCGGAATTGACCAGCGTGAGCTTGATGCCTGGTTCTGGCGGCGTGTTTGAAGTGCGACTTAATAGCGCTGTGATGTTTAACCGCAAAGATCATGGGCGATTTCCAGAATCAAAAGAATTAAAGCAGCTTATTCGCGACGTTATAGCCCCAGAAAGAGATCTAGGCCACAGTGAAAGGCAGAGTCATAGCGAAAAATGAGGCTAATAGCCACAAATAATTTATTGCACGCTTACTGAGGATTGTTCAGCAAATTTAGACTTTTCAACCAATTCATCTAAACGTTGGCCGCCCTCATAGCGGTTTGCCCAGTAACCATTTTCCATGCTTTCAACGCGCACCGCTTTACCAGTGCTGGGCGCGTGCACAAATTTATTATCACCAATGTAAATGCCAACGTGAGAAAAAGCTGATTTTAGCGTATTAAAAAATACCAAATCGCCAGGTTGTAATTCATCTCTTTTAACGGATTTCCCAATTTGGCTAATGGCGCGCGCGGTCGGCGGCAAGGTTAAATTGGCCGCATTATGAAACACATAGCGCACAAAACCACTGCAATCGAAACCCGTGTCAGGTGAGTTGCCACCATATTTGTATTTAATGCCAGTCAAACTTAGCGCGTTAATTAACACTTCTTGCGCCTTTTCTTGCCAGCTGCCAACAGTTTGCGTACTAGGCGACGCTTGGATGTCAGCTTCATCAACACTATAAAGTGGTATGCCAGACACGTTTTCAGAAAGCGCGTGCTCAGCAATAGAAGGCATGCTGCAACTAAGTAGGAATATAAATATATATAATTTCATGAGATTTAATACTTGAAAACCTACCTTATAAATTAAGGTAGGTTTAATTGAGTCACTTATTGTTGTTTTGCCATTGCGCTTTTAATCATGCCGACGATTGCTAATAACACGCCACCGCCCACACCACCACCAGCCACTGAAGTAATAATAGAGGCAATAGCCATACCGCCGCCCGCTACTGCGGCTGCGCCACCCACACCTAGCATACCGAGTAATTGACCGCCTAAGCCGCCACCGAGTAAGCCGACAATAGAGTTGCCAACTGTGCCTAAGCTTGAATTTTTCATCAAACCGCCAGCCACGTTGCCACCTACTGCACCGCTTATTAATTGAATAATCATGCTTAAATCCATACATCCTCCCAAAAGTAATGACAGAGTTAAAACAATTACTACCAACTTAATTGCAACGTAAGGCTAACAACTTATAAAGCATAACGCAATACTTTTCATGTTTGGAATCATATTCATGGGATAATTTCGAGCATGTCAGAAAACTCCCCAAACTCACAACTTACGCAAATTTTTAAGTCAAATGGCGCCTTGGCTGAGGTGATAGAAGGCTTTTCAGAGCGCGCACAGCAGCTCGAAATGGCCTTAGCCATTGAATCTGCAATTAAAAATAATAAGCAGCTCATTGCCGAAGCGGGTACTGGCACGGGCAAAACCTTTGCTTATCTAGTACCTGCGCTGCTTTCAGGCGGCAAAGTGATTATTTCGACCGGTACAAAAAATTTACAAGACCAGTTATTTAGCCGCGACCTGCCAAATGTTAGAGAAGCGCTAAAAGTGCCCGTGACAGTCGCGATGCTAAAAGGCCGTGCCAATTACGTGTGCCATTATCATTTAGAGGCCGCCGCCAATAGCGGCCGCTTTGCCAGCCGCGAAGATGCTAAATATGTGCACTTAATTAAAAACTTTGCCGAGAACAGCAAAACGGGCGATAAGGCTGAGTTAGTGGAAGTGCCAGAAAACGCCACGATTTGGTTGAATGTGACCAGCACGCGTGATAATTGCTTGGGTCAAGATTGCAGTTTTTATAAAGATTGCTTTGTAATGGAGGCGCGTAAAAAGGCGTTGGCAGCCGATGTGGTGGTGGTGAATCATCATCTATTTTTTGCCGATGTGATGCTGCGCGATGAAGGCGTGACCGAGCTGCTGCCAAGCGCCAATACGGTGATTTTTGATGAAGCGCATCAATTGCCCGAAGTAGCAGGTTTGTTTTTTGGCGAAGATATTTCGACCAGCCAACTCATCGAGCTGGTGCGCGATAGCACTATTGCGCATTTAAGTTTGGCGAAAGATTGCGTGGCTTTGGGTGAGACAATTCCTAAGTTAGAAAAAGCCTGCAAAGATTTCAGGCTGATTTTTGCATATGAAGGTTCAAGATTACCTGTAAATAAAGCGTTAGCACTAAAAGGTTTTGATGCTGCGTTCGCGGACATGCAAACCATGTTGAAAGAATTGACAAAAGTGCTCGAAAGCCAAGCCGCGCGCGACCCGATGCTAGAAAAATGCTGGCAGCGCGGCGAAGAACTTAGTCTACAGCTATCTCGCTGGCTTAAAGCCGAAAACGCTAATTTAGTGCGCTGGGTAGAGGTATTTACGCAAAGCGTGCAATTACACGCAACGCCGCTTAGTGTCGCGGATGGCTTTAGCAAACAATTGAATGCGCAACCACGTGCGTGGATATTCACCTCGGCCACACTCGCGGTGAAAAGTGATTTTAGCCACTACATTGCGCAAATGGGCTTGCACGCGGCGGATACTGGCTTTTGGGAGAGTCCGTTTGATTACGACAATCAGGCACTTTTATATGCGCCGCAAAATATGCCGGATCCCAATTCGTCTGCATATACCGCCGCAGTGGCGGCTGTCAGCTTGCCAGTGATTCAAGCCAGTCGTGGCCGCGCGTTTGTGCTGTGCACCTCACTCAAGGCCATGCGCGAAGTGCATGCGCTGCTTAAAGAGGAATTTTCAAACAATGGCATGGAATACCCGCTGTTACTGCAAGGCGAAAGCACGCGGACGGAATTATTAGAGCGCTTTCGTGCGCATGGCAACGCCGTGTTGGTGGGTAGTCAGAGCTTTTGGGAAGGCGTGGATGTGCGCGGTGAAGTGCTTTCTGTCGTGATTATCGACAAACTCCCGTTCGCGCCGCCCGATGACCCGGTGCTTTCCGCGCGCATCGACAAAATGAACGCCGAAGGCAAAAACGCGTTTATGGAATATCAATTGCCGTACTCGGTGATTACGCTCAAACAAGGCGCCGGGCGGCTGATACGCGATGAAACGGATAGAGGCGTGCTGGTGATTTGTGACCCGCGTTTAATCACAAAACCTTATGGCAAGCGTATCTGGCAGAGCTTACCGCCGTTTAAACGCACTAAAGAATTGGCGGATGTGGAAGCGTTTTTTGCGTCATAATTTTATATGGGTTAACAAAAGGAAAATAACATGAATAAGACATATAGCTTGTTAAAAACATTCAAAACGTTTGGCTTGGCATTGATTCTGGGGGCGAGCCTCACTGCGTGTGGTATGGGAAGTATTAAGTGGAAGGAAGAAGTGCAGCTGAACGATGGCAAAATTATTGTCGTGGAGCGGGATGCTATATATGTTAGCGGTGGTGCTGAGTGGGCATCCAACAGCAGCGGTTCTAAAATCAATGAGTATCGCATTCGATTTGAGTATCCTGCTGGCTCAGGAAAGCTGGTCGAATGGCGCACTACAAAGAAAGATTTGCAAACTTACCCAGAAGTTCCATTGGTTTTGGAAATAGAAGCTGGGAAACCAGTAGTTTACTCATTGATAGCCATCTCACTTGCTTGTGAAGTTTACTCAAAATACGTGTATAAAAATGGAGTATGGGTCGAGGAACCTCTGCCCGAGCAATTCGAGCAACATGCCACAAATTTATTATTTGCTAGTCAACGAAATTTGCCTAAATTGCTAAAGCTGGCAGAAAAGAAAAAAAGAAACGACGATATTGGACATGGGAGAGAGCTTTATCAGGTTGGACCAAATCTCAAAGTTTGCGGTTAATTTATACTTGATAGGCTATGTCGCTAATTATCATCCCCGAAACTGAATACGAACTCACTGCAATCCGCGCACAGGGGGCGGGTGGGCAGAATGTGAATAAGGTTTCGAGTGCGATTCATTTGCGCTTTGATATTAACGCTTCTAGCTTGAGCGATTGGTTAAAAGCACGTCTTTTAAATAGCAAAGATAATCGCATTACCGACGAAGGGGTGTTGATACTTAAAGCCCAGCAATACCGCACGCAAGAGGCGAATAAAAAGGATGCGATTGCGCGGCTGCATGAGATTGTTAATGCGGCAAACCACGTAAAACCTATGCGTTATGCAACCAAACCGAGCTATGGTTCTAAGCAAAGGCGGTTGGAGGGTAAGACGATTCGTAAGCAAGTGAAACAATTGCGCGGTAAAATATCGTCCGAATGAATTTATTAAGTTTAGATACTTCTACCGAATTTTTATCTCTGGCTTTGCAGCTTGGCGATAAAACTTTTACGCATTATCAACAGGCGGGAACAGCCGCATCAGAGCTGATTTTGCCGCAAATTCAAACTTTGTTAGATGCTGCGAATGTTAAGTTGCATGAATTAGATGGCATCGCGTTTGGCGCAGGACCTGGAGCGTTTACTGGCGTGCGTATTGCCTGCGGTGTGGCGCAGGGCTTAGGGTTTGGGGCTGATTTGCCAGTGGTCGGCGTGAATACGTTGCTGGCATTGGCCGAAGCAAGCGGCGAAGATAAAGTAATTGCTTGCTTGGATGCGCGCATGGGTGAGATATATCACGCGGTTTATGAGAGAAAAAATAATGCATGGCTGGAAATAAGCGCAACGCGAGTATGTAAGCCAGAAGCCTCGCCAATACTAGAGGGTGTGTGGAGTGGCGTAGGTAGTGGTTGGGCGGTTTATGGTGAAACTTTGCGGAAAATTTATGCGGAAAATTTAAACCAAATATTGCCAAATGTAACGCCGCGCGCTGAGGCAATTTTACAATTGGCAAAA
>JANYCB010000057.1 GCA_025360485.1 Methylotenera sp.
AGATTAATGTCTGTTCGGTTGAGCACATATGAATAAATAGATTGAAAGGCCGTTTTTGGCCGTAACGTGACAATTCTGACGAGCATCAGCGAGTGTTGGCGCGCGCGCGGGTAAATAATATTAAAAATCAATCAGTTACAACAGCTTTTAATCTTTATTAACCTTATTTAAATCAAAGAGATGCAAGGAAACATGACAATGACTGGTCACGACCCATAGAAATCATTCAAACCATTCTTGACCTAACTAGCCAAAATTTACGATTAAATTAGTTACCATATTGTATGCACTGTTTTTGTTTTTAAAATTTCCCACATTGATATGATAACTATGTTCTGGTGCTAGTTCTTTTACTATATCTAGATGGCATAGTGCCATTTCGCGTTGTTGAAACTCATTCACCGTTAAATTTTTTTCATCTAAAATCTGATATAGGGTCATTTTTTTCATTCCTCAATTTAGGTTCGCCTTCTTGGCGCTAGGTTTAGGAGCAATGCCAAAGTTAGTGATAGCTTACAACCGCAGCTATCAATTCATTGCATCTATAAAGCGCACTTAAATCTTTCATTTCTTGATAATGGGTCACAGGGGATAGCATCTTCTAAAGCAAGCGTGAGCCTATCAGTTCTTAAGGTCTGCTTATAGCCGAAAGTTGCCATTCGAAAAATGTTAAACGTGACAACTTTGACGAGTGTCAGCGAGTGGTGGCGAGAGGGGGCGAGAGGGGGCGAGTAAATAACATTAATAATCAATTAATTATAACAACTTTTAATCCGTTTGTCGTGGGTTCGATCCCCGCACGCCCTACCAATACATAAAAAGGCTTCCAATTATGGGAGCCTTTTTATGTATTGGACGAGGCGCGCGCTGTTGGCAAGTTCACATCCCTAAACTCATACAACAGATAAAAAAAGCGTGTGCCTAAGCTCCCGAGCTTAATTTTATTTCCCTCATTATTTTCCGGCCATATGTCTTCGGAGACACTTCGTTGAGAATTCTCATCTTGTTGACCAGCAATTATCATTCAAATTGACTATTGATTCACTTTGAAGTAAGGCCAAGAATTAGACTATCCTGATAGCAGACGCTCATAAACGACACTTAGGGCCAAAAGCAGGTATTGATGACAGAAAACAACATGGTGCGTTTTCTTTAAAAGTGCACTTGTGTGGTGCATTCTATTTCACATTTATGTATTAAGTACCTGATGTAATTTTATAACTATATGACTTATATAAATAAAAATTTAATTACATTGATGGCATAGTAGTTGCTAACAATTTATTAACGAGAAAGCGGTTTGTTTATAAGTTTGCCGCTAAAGTTTTAAAAAGATGACTAGGGTTCCGGCTTTTGTAATTATAGAAGTGTCTGGTCCAAGAGTTGTCGGCCATAAGCAGTATGGCTACACGGAGGGATAAAAGCCCGGGAGGATGCGTTTTTAAATGCCGCCTTCTCGATTTTTTATTTTTCTAGGAGCCTAGTCATGCGTTCAAGTCATTCAAATTTCTTAAAAATATTTTTTGCAGCATATGCGTTATCAGCATCCATGCTTTTTTCTGCGCCAACTTCGGCCGCAGAGCCATTAAAAATTGCCTATAGTGATTGGCCAGGTTATGTTGCATGGCAAGTGGCAATTGATAAAGGTTGGTTTAAAGAAGCAGGTTTAGATGTTAAGTTTGACAGGTTTGATTACGGTGCGTCGCTAGATGCATTTACGGCGGGTAAAGTAGATGGTGTATTTGTAACCAATGGCGATGCGTTGGTGGTCGGATCAGGCGGCGCTAAAAATACCATGATATTGCTTACTGATTATTCAAATGGTAACGATATGATTATAGGAAAACCAGGCATTAAAGATTTAAAAGATCTAAAAGGTAAAAAAGTAGGCACTGAATTAGGTATTGTTGATCATCTTTTACTACTTGATGGCTTACAAAAATCAGGCATGAAAGAATCTGATGTTACTTTGGTGAATACAAAAATTAACGATACGCCTCAAGCACTTGCTGCTGGCGATTTGGCCGCAATTGGTGTGTTTGAGCCGAGCGCGAGCCAAGCTTTAAAACTGGTCCCTGGTTCTAAACCCATTTACACTTCAGCACAAGCGCCAGGCTTGATTTACGATGTGCTTACAGTCAGTCCTGCAAGCTTATCTAGCCGTAAAGAAGATTGGAAAAAGTTAATTGGTGTATGGGGCAAAGTGGTGACCTATATTAACGATCCAAAAACGCAAGCTGATGCAATCAAAATCATGTCAGCACGTGATGGCTTGGCTCCTGCGGAATACAAAAAATTCTTAAAAGGTACACGTCTATTGTCTGTGGCCGAAGGCAAAGCGACATTTGTTAAAGCGGATGGCTTGAAATCGCTTTGGGGTTCTACAAAAAATGCAGATAACTTTAATGTGAAAAATGCAATTTATAAAGAGCCGCAAGACATTAGTAAATTCATTGACCCAGTGTTGTACAAATAATTTAATTCATTGAGCATTGGGAGTGAAAATGAGTGCAATGTCCTTTTTATCGGGCTGGTTTGGTGTGCGTCAAGAGTTGTTAAAAGAGCGCCGTAAAATTATTGGCTGGGCTTCATTTTTCCTCCCTATCTTAATCTGGTGCGCAGTGAGTTATGTACCATTTATTTGGCACCCTGTAGTGTTGGTTCAACAAATCGGCGATGTGGATTATTTTCAAGAGGGGATGCTGATTGACAAGGCAATCTTTCAAGAAGAGTCTGTAAATATGCTACGTGATGGGAAGCACGCGCCACAAGGTGTTCCAGCTAATCCTATCTATTTACCCGCTCCGCATGAGGTAGTCAAAGCATTTTACACCGCGTTTACTACTCCACCAGCGCAAAAAGACGGTTTATGGCTGCATGAAAGTTTATGGCAAAGCATTAAAGTTATTTTCTGGGGATTTGTAATTTCCTCACTCATTGGGGTTCCTTTGGGGGTTTTATCTGGCACTTATAGTGTCATAGCTCGATTGTTTGAACCTTTTATTGAGTTTTTCCGCTATTTACCTGCACCGGCATTTGGTGCGCTGATGGTGGCGATTTTAGGCATTTATAATGGGCCAAAAATTGCAATTATTGTCATAGGTACTTTTTTTCAGCAGGTTTTGGTGATTAGCAATACTACGCGTAAGTTGGATTACTCGTTATTAGAGGCGGCCATGACGCTTGGCACAAATAAATTCAAGCTGTTACAGCATGTAGTCATCCCAGGAATTTTGCCAGACCTATTTCGCGATCAGCGCATTTTATTGGGTTGGGCTTGGACTTATCTTATTGTGGCTGAGTTGATAGGCACTTCATCAGGCATCACTTTATTTATTACACAGCAGGCGCGTTACCAGCATTTTGAGAATGTATACGCGGCTATTTTTATTATTGGGGTTATTGGATTAAGTACCGATCTATTTCTTGCTTGGCTAGGTAGAAGTTTGTTCCGCTGGGATAAACCAGCAAACAAAGAATAAGGTGTAAATGCGGAATATGAATAAACCAGAGAAAAGCTTATTGCTACCCAGCTACCTTGAGCAGTCAGACGTGGTAAAACAGCGTTTTGATAAATTAAAACAGCGCGATGTGATTTTGGAAGTTAAAGGTTTAGATAAAATTTACAAAACCACTAAGGGTGAGACTGTAGCACTTAAAAATGTGAGTTTTCAAACTCATAAGCGTGAATTTGTTTGCGTGATTGGCGCATCGGGTTGTGGAAAGTCGACCTTGGTACGAATTTTGGCGGGACTTGAGAGTTATACAAACGGCGAAGTATTGCTGGATGGCAAGCCAATTACTGGGCCAGGTCGCGATCGTGGCATGGTGTTTCAGGGCTATACCTTGTTTCCATGGCGCACAGTAAAGCAAAACGTGATGTTTGGTTTAGAAATGAACAATTTCGGTAGCATTGAAGCAGCCCGCGAAGCAGAAATGTGGCTAGAACTCGTTGGTTTAGAGAAGTTTTCCAATGCTTATCCGCATGAACTTTCTGGGGGCATGAAGCAGCGCGTGGCGATTGCGCGTGCCTTAGTAAATCAGCCGCGTATTTTGCTGATGGACGAGCCATTTGGGGCGTTGGATGCTCAAACTCGTGCAAAAATGCAAACGCATTTATTGGAGATTTGGCGCAATATCGACATCACTGTTGTATTTATCACGCACGATTTAGATGAAGCTATCTTTCTCGCAGATCGCATTTTAGTGCTGAAAGCGCATCCAGGAGAAGTGCTAGAGCTGATTGAAGTTCCTGTGCCACGCCCTCGCAATGTAAATCAAACAATAAGCCCTGAGTTTTTGGCGACAAAAGCACGATTAGAAGCCTTAATTCATCCTAAAAATGAGCAAGAAGAAACAGAAATTCCAATTCAGCAACGCATGATTCGCTTTGTAAATGTGCAAGATAACGTGGAGTAAGCCATGACAATGGAATGGTCAAAAACCACTTGGGATGAAGTCCCTTCAAAGCTAAAAACAGCTAATTTTTCAGCGATATTGCCAATAGGTGCTACCGAACAACATGGACCTCATATGGGCTGTGGGATGGATTACGTGTTGGCAGATGTTTTGTGTAAAGCCGTGGCAGAAAAAACCAATGTGCCCATGCTACCAACCATGCCTTATGGCTGCTCAATCGGGCATAGCCAGCGCTGGCCTGGCACCATTGCGCTACAGCCGATTACCTTAATCAACACGATTAAAGACATGGGCGATTGGGCTTATCACAGTGGAATTCGCCGCTTATTTATTGTGAATACACATGTGACCAATGCTGCGCCTTTGCGCTGTGCGCTGGAAATGCTGCGTGCAGAGCATGACGACATGATGATTGCTGTATTTAATACTGCGCACTTAAGTAAACGTGCAAAAGAATTTCAGCATGCCGATGGTGATGATTGGCATGCTAATGATGCGGAAACGTCCCTCATGCTGGCGACAGCACCATATATGGTGCGTGCAGAAAAACTGAAGATAGTAGATGACCCTGACCGTACCGATGGTTTGGTGTTTTCTCACCCAGTCAATAGAACCAGCTTAAATGGAGTAACAGGCACTCCCAGTATTTCGAGTAAGGAAAAAGGTGATGAGTGGTTTGCCTGGATGGTAGAAGATTTAAGCGATTTAGTGACTAAAGGCACGCAGGAAAACCCTCCATTAGCATATTCATATTTTGAAAAGGCATAAGGTAATGAAAACAGCAGCAGAAGTTAAAGTCATTGAACAAAAACTGAAAGATAAAGGCGTGAAATACTGTATTGGTGCATATGTCGATATTCATGGCATCCCCAAAGGTAAGGTAGTGCCCATTGATCATTTCCCGCAAATGTCGGGTGGCTCTGAGCGTTATACTGGTTATGCGCTGGATGGCTTGGGACAAGGCCCTAGTGACGATGAAATCACTTCTGTTCCCGATTTAGATCATATTATTCCATTGCCGTGGGAGCCAAAAGTAGCGTGGATGCCTGCAGATAACTACTTTCAAGGTAATCCATACTCACTGAATACACGTGTGGCGCTTAAAAACGTGTTGGCAGAAGCTGTAAAAATGGGCTTTGGCATGAATTTAGGCATTGAATGTGAAATCTATTTATTTAAGCAAAATGCAGATGGTAGTTTAAGTGTGCCAAACCCCGATGATAAGTTAGGTAAAGCGGCGTATGACGTGAGCACATTTATGGATAACTTTACTTGGTTAGACAAAATGGCGACTGCAATGAATGGCTTAGGATGGGATTTGTATTCATTTGACCATGAAGACGGTAATAGTCAGTTTGAGTTTGATTTTAACTACAGCGATGCACTGACGATGTGTGACCGTTTTATTTTCTTCCGATATATGGCGAAACATTATGCGAAAGAAGAAGGCTTGCTTGCGACCACCATGCCAAAACCATTTGCGGATAAAACAGGCACGGGTGCGCATTTTAATATGTCGTTATACGACCTTAAAACAGGCAAAAATTTATTTGCCTGCGACCCAAAAGATGACTTGCGCGGTTTAGGTTTAACCACATTAGGATACCAATTTATTGCAGGTATTCTAAAACACGGCCCTGCGCTTTGTGCGACTTTTGCCCCTACGGTAAATAGTTACAAACGCTTGGTGCGCCGTGGTGCGATGAACTACTTTAGCTGGGCGCCAGTATTTAATTCTTTTGGCTCAAATAACCGTACCAATTCTGTACGCGTTCCCATGGGTGGTGGCCGCTGTGAATCACGTAATGCAGATGGTTCGGTAAATCCTTATTTAGCAGCAACTTTAGCTTTAGCCGCTGGTTTAGAAGGCATTAAAGAAAGCTTGGATCCAGGTAAACCCAATGAAGATAATTTGTATGAAATGACAGAAGGTGAACGCACAAAACGTGGGATTGGCTTTTTACCACAAACCTTGCAAGAGGCTGTGAAAGCCTTTGCTGCTGATCCATTGGTAGAAAAAACCTTAGGAAAGGAACTGAGTGACGAGTTTATTAAATATAAAACGGAAGAATGGGAAGCTTACCATCAGTCAGTCAGTCAATGGGAAATCAGTCGCTATAGCCACATGTTCTAAGATGAAAAATGAATCAATACAATACAAATAATATGCTTTGGGAAGAGAATATACCAGGCGGTACACACTGGTCTGGCTTAATTCGCCGTGGTACGGCATTGCGCATAACCGATATGGAAGGTGGTGCTAATTTATCTGCGTTGTTTTACAACCCAGAAGATAAATTAGAACGCTACAACATGCCCGATACGCTCAAAGCTCAACACACAGTTTTTTTAACTACAGGCAATGTATGTTATTCCGATATGGGCCGTGTGATGTGTTCTATCATTAATGACACCGTAGGCTGGCATGACACGATATGCGGTATTACTGATGCCCAAATGATAGAAGCCAAATATGGCCAAGCCACTTTTCAAACGCATCGCAATGCCATGCACCGTAATGGCAAAGATGGCTTGCTGGTTGAACTTGCCAAGTTTGGCTTAGGAAAGCGTGATTTGGTGGCAAATGTGAATTTTTTTAGCAAAGTCATTCCTGATGAAGCGGGTAACTTAAGCTTTGTGCAAGGGCATAGTAAAGCAGGCAGTTATGTTGATGTGCGTTTTGATATGAATGTTCTATTGGTACTTTCAGCCGCGCCACATCCACTGGAAACTAAAACGATATATCAACCTGCAGCTGTTAAATTATCTGCATGGCATGCAGGCTTGGCTGAGGCTGCTGATCTTTGTCGTAACGCATGTGAACAAAATGGCCGTGGGTTTGTGAATACTGAGAGGCACTATCTATGAGCCAATTGATTAAAAGCAAATTAGACCCAAAAAAAGCAGTATTAAGTGAAGTTTGCAATGCGGGCGACCCATGGATGGCAGAAGTCAAAAAAGGCCAGATATTTCGTATTTTGGATTTAGAGGGTAACCAAGCCGTAGATACTTTGTTTTATAGCGCAGCAGGCCCTGACGAACGTTATAGCGCGGTTGATACCATTGCGCGCCAAGGTAAGCTCTACCTCACTACTGGCTCGGTGTTGTACTCCAGCGAAGGCAAACCAATGCTCACGATTGTAGCCGATACTTGCGGTCGTCATGACACGCTAGGCGGCGCTTGCGCGGCAGAAAGTAACACTGTGCGTTACTCGCTAGATAAACGCCCGATGCACAGTTGTCGCGATAGCTTTATGCATGCGCTCAACACCTGCGAATGCGCAACGCATCGAAACATGACTAAGCGCGACATCACCGCCAACATTAACTTTTTTATGAATGTGCCTGTGACTGCTGATGGCGGATTGAGCTTTGCAGATGGTATTTCCGGTGCTGGTAAATATGTAGAAATGCGCGCCGAGATGGATGTGGTGGTGCTCATTTCTAATTGCCCACAACTTAACAACCCGTGCAACGCGTATAACCCAACGCCTGTTCAATTGCTTGTTTGGAATGCTTAATCAAACTTATCAGGACGGCCTGATAAATAAAAATAAGATGCAGGACGACCTGCCAAAAGGTAGAAATGTTTAAGAAAGTACTAATTGCTAACCGTGGGGAGATCGCCTGCCGCGTCATCCGTACATTGAAAAAAATGGGCATTCAATCAGTAGCGATTTATTCCGAAGCGGATGCAGGTGCGCGCCACGTGCTGGATGCCGATGAAGCGGTTTGTGTAGGTCCTGCGCCAGCAGCAGAGAGCTATTTAAACGTAGCGCGTATTCTGCAAGTGGCTAAAGAAACGGGTGCTGAGGCGATACACCCAGGTTATGGCTTTCTCTCAGAAAATTCAGCGTTTGCGGAAAGCTGTGAGGCTGCAGGCATAACCTTTATCGGACCAACGCCGCAACAGATGCGTGATTTTGGCCTAAAGCATACTGCACGTGAATTAGCTGAAAAAAGTGGTGTGCCTTTATTACCTGGCACAGGTTTACTTAAAGATGCGGCACACGCAAAAACTGAGGCTGCACGTATTGGCTATCCAGTCATGCTGAAAAGTACGGCAGGTGGGGGTGGCATCGGCATGCAACTCATTTGGGCGGGAGAAGAGCTGATGAGTGCGTTTGAATCGGTGCAACGCTTATCCAAAAACAACTTCAAAGATGGTGGCATTTACTTAGAAAAATACGTGCAAGCTGCGCGACATATCGAGGTGCAAGTTTTTGGCGATGGCAAAGGCCGAGTGATTGCACTGGGTGAACGTGATTGCTCGGTGCAGCGGCGCAACCAAAAAGTGATTGAGGAAACGCCCGCGCCAAATATCTCAGATGCTACACGAAAAGCGTTGTGCGAAACGGCTATCAAGCTAGGCTGCGCCTTGCACTATAGGTCGGCTGGCACCGTAGAATTCGTTTATGACAATGACTCTCAGCAGTTCTATTTTTTAGAGGTGAACACGCGCCTACAAGTGGAGCACGGTGTGACGGAGCTAGTCACAGACGTAGATTTAGTCGAATGGATGATACGCATAGCGGCGGGTGACAGCGGCTTTTTAAGTGCTTACAAGCACCAACCACAAGGCCATGCTATCCAAGTACGCGTGTATGCTGAGGATGCAAATAAAAACTTTCAGCCATCTAGCGGCGTGCTAACTGAGGTTGTTTTTTCGCCTTCGGCCAGAATTGATACTTGGGTGCAGTGCGGCAGTGAAGTGTCGCCATCCTACGATCCGCTAATTGCCAAAGTGTTGGTGCATGCCAGCGACCGCGCTGCTGCAGTTAAGAAAATGAAAAGTGCATTAGCAGAAACCAAGTTGAGTGGAATTGAAACCAATGTGGAATATTTGCGCCAAATTTTGGCGGATAAAGTTTTTCCGGCTGGTGAGCAAACCACACAATATTTGAAAAGTTTTACCTATAAACCGAACACCATTGACGTGCTGGATGGCGGCGTAATGACGACCATTCAAGATTACCCCGGACGGCTTGGTTATTGGCATGTGGGCGTGCCACCATCTGGCCCGATGGACCATTTGGCGTTTCGTATGGCCAATAAGTTGGTTGGCAATGCTGAAGGTGTAGCAGGACTAGAAATTACGTTGATTGGCTGCAAACTCAAGTTTAATGTTGACGCCATTATCAGCGTCACGGGCGCGCCGATAGAGGCGACGCTTGATAACGATCTACTTACGATGTGGCAATCGCACTTTATTAAAGCGGGCGGCGTGTTGAAGTTAGGCACGATTAGCGATGCTGGCTGTCGCTCCTATTTGGCAGTGCAGGGCGGTTTTGATGTGCCTGATTACTTGGGTAGCAAATCGACATTTACACTTGGCCAGTTTGGCGGGCATGGCGGCAGGAGCTTACGAGTAGGTGATGTGTTGCATCTTGCAAAACAGTCCGCAAGCTATAACGCAAAATTTACGCCGCAGAGCTTTCAACCGCATTACAGCAACGATTGGGAAGTAGGCGTGTTATATGGCCCACACGGCGCCCCCGACTTTTTTACCGAAGCCGATATTGCGCTATTTTTTAGCACCGAGTACGAGGTGCATTACAACTCCAATACTACCGGCATTCGCCTGATTGGCCCCAAGCCAGAGTGGGCGCGCAAGGATGGCGGCGAGGCGGGCTTGCATCCATCGAACATTCACGATAACGCCTACGCAATTGGCTCGATTGATTTTACTGGCGACATGCCGATTATTTTGGGGCCGGATGGTCCGAGTTTGGGCGGGTTTGTGTGCCCGGCCGTGATTGCGCAAGCGGAATTATGGAAAATGGGGCAACTGAAAGCTGGCGATAAAATCCGCTTTGTACGATTAAATCAAGCAGACGCAGCGGCGTTGGAAACCGCTCAGAATAAGCTCATCGCACAAATAGGCAGTGCTGACATTGCCTTACAAGTCGCTACGCGCGAGGCAAAAAATATAGTCAATCTAGCCGAAAATAACAGCCCGATTTTGGCAGAAACGGCTAAAACAATCAGCCAAATTAAAGTGGTGTATCGCCAGGCCGGAGATAAATATTTACTGATTGAATACGGCGAATTGGTGCTGGATTTGAATTTGCGCTTTCGTGTGCATGCGCTCATGCAATGGCTGGAAGCTCAAATAAAAAATCAGAAAATTCAAGGCATTACCGATTTAACGCCAGGCATACGCTCGCTACAAGTGCATTTTGAAAGCTTGGTTTTACCGGTAAATCAGCTGATTCAAATTTTGCAGCAGGCTGAGGGCGAATTGCCGTCCATTGATGCCATGCAAGTACCTACGCGCATCGTGCATCTGCCGCTGTCTTGGGAGGATCCGTCGATTCAGCTGGCAATTACTAAATATACGCAATCAGTGCGCAAAGATGCGCCTTGGTGCGCGGCGGAGCCGAAGCCGAATAATACCGAGTTTATACGCAGAATCAATGGCTTAGATAGTGTTGAGCAAGTGAAAGATATTGTGTTTAACGCGAGTTATTTAACGCTCGGTTTGGGCGATGTTTATTTGGGCGCGCCAGTGGCGACGCCACTCGATCCTCGCCATCGCTTGGTTACCACCAAATATAATCCCGCGCGCACTTGGACGCCAGAAAACGCTGTGGGCATTGGCGGCGCATACATGTGTGTGTATGGTATGGAGGGTCCAGGCGGCTATCAATTTGTTGGTCGTACAATCCAAATGTGGAACCGCTGGAATCGCTTTGCAGGCGGCAATCCTTGGCTGTTGCAGTTTTTTGACCAGATTCGTTTTTATGAGGTTACGGCAGAAGAATTATTGCAAATGCGGGAGGATTTTCCGCGTGGGAAATTTGAGTTAAAGATTGAAGAGCAGACTTTTAGTTTAAAAGCTTACAACCAATTTTTAAAGCAAGAGGCTGACAGCATTTATGCCTTCAAAGCCATGCAACAAGCGGCTTTTGAGGCAGAACGAGAACGCTGGGTTGCCAATGGCCAATCCAATTATAATCAAGAAATTGAGACAGAAATTGTCAATGAAAATGCTTTGGAAGTGCCTGATGGCCACGCTGTTGTGTCGTCGCATGTGGCCGGTAATTTATGGCAGATTAAGGTGAAAGAAGGTGACAGTGTGGACGCGGGTGACGTGCTGGTGATTGTGGAATCGATGAAAATGGAGATTACGGTGACCGCGCCTTATAGCGGCAGAGTGTCGCAGTTGATTTGTCGCGAGGCAAGCGCTGTGGCGGCTGGGCAGGCATTGCTGTTGTTGGAGGCACGCACATGAATTTGACGATTTTGCATTTGCGAGGGCAATATCGCACCGGTAATTTAACGCCTACACAATTGGTGCAGCAGCTCGATGCCGCGATTGGCAACGAAGATAGTCACCATGTGTGGATACACCGTTTGTCGTTAGATGAAATGTTGCAATACGCCAAAAATTTGGAA
>JANYCB010000062.1 GCA_025360485.1 Methylotenera sp.
TATTCCTGTCATTACCGCTGGTAACGACTTGATGGCCTCTGCCCAAACCGGCACGGGAAAAACCGCAGCATTTATGTTGCCTGCTTTAAACTTACTGGCAACACCGCATGCGCTTAAAAGCCGCGGCCCACGCATTTTAGTATTAACGCCAACACGTGAACTTGCTGCACAAGTGAACGAAGCCGCCCGCAAATACGGTAAATTCATCCGCGCACGTACTGTTAGCATCGTCGGCGGCATGCCTTACCCATTACAAAATAAATTATTATCACAACCACTTGACATCTTGGTTGCAACGCCTGGTCGCTTGCTAGACCATATGGAGCGCGGCCGTATTGATTTATCGCGCTTGCAGATGTTAATTCTGGATGAAGCGGATCGCATGCTGGACATGGGCTTTCTGCCTGATGTGGAGCGCATTTGCAGCCAACTTTCAACCGAGCGCCAAACGCTATTATTCTCTGCCACTTTAGATGGTGACATTGCTCGTATCGCTAAACAAATTCTTAAAAACCCAAAAACCATTCAAGTCGCCACACAAAAAGAAAAACATGCCAATATCGAGCAACGTTTGCATTACGTGGACGACATGACACACAAAAACAAATTGCTTGAACATTTGTTGATTGCCCCAGAAATGAACCAAGCTATTATTTTCACCAGCACTAAGCGTCACGCCGATTTATTGGCAGAAGATTTATATGCGGCAGGTCACAAAACAGCGGCTTTGCATGGCGACATGACCCAGGGCGCGCGTAACCGCACACTCACTAAATTGCGTCATGGTGATGTAAAAGTGCTGGTAGCTACCGACGTGGCTGCGCGCGGCATTGATGTGCAAGGCATCAGCCACGTGATTAACTATGATTTGCCTAAATTTGCAGAAGATTATGTGCATCGTATTGGCCGTACAGGTCGCGCCAATAACACTGGCATTGCGATTTCATTCGCATCGAATATGGATAGACATATCTTGCGCAAAATTGAGCAATTCACCGGTCATCGCATGGAACCGGCCGTTGTGGAAGGTTTTGAACCAAAACGTGCTATCAAAATGGATGGTGCTCCAAGCAGGTCTGGCGGTAATCGTGGCTCAGAAAGATCTGGCCGCAATGAGCGTTCACATGCCCCGGGCGGCCGTGGTGGTTATCAGCCACGCGACAATAATCGTGGAAGCTTCGGCGACCGCATTATGGGTGAAAAACCAGCTGGTGAAAAAACGTATGGCGCTAAAAGCGGCGGTTTTAATGATCGCAATAAAGAGCGTACGCATGATGGTGCGCGCCCTGCAGGCCGTAGCTTTGATGATAGAACCGATTCTCGCCCGGCACGCAATGATGCGCCAAATCGTGAGCGTTTTGGTAGCAGCGAATTTGCTGGCAATCGCCAACCACGTGAAGCTTCTGGCGAAAACCAACGTGAAATCAATGGCAACAGCCGTAGTTATACTAAAGATACTGATATGCAATTTGCACGCGAATTGAGTAAAGGCTTTGGCGGAAAAAGTAATGGCGACAGAGCTTCGGCACCAAAACCATACGCACGCAAACCTGAAGGTAGCTTCGGCGCTCGTTCTGGCCGTTCTGAAAGTGCTCGTTCTGCACCACGCTCTGACGCGCCACGTGCAGACTATCCAAAAACTAATACTGGCGAAAAATTCGGTAATCCACGTCCACGCAGCAATCAAACTGGTGATCGTGCAAATCGTGCAAATGCCGGCTCACGCTCTGGGGGCGATAGCGCACCGCGCCGTCCACGTAGTTTTGCTTAATGGAAACTATGACGACAGAAGCAATACAATTTGATGCTTTAGGTCTCGCAGCGCCATTATTAAAGGCGATTAGCGAGACTGGTTACACTACACCAACGCCAATACAAGCCAAGGCGATTCCATTGGCTTTGCAAGGCAAAGATTTAATGGCTGGCGCGCAAACTGGCACGGGTAAAACGGCGGCTTTCGCGCTGCCCATTTTGCAAAAACTGTTACCATTTGCAAGCAGTAGTACCTCGCCAGCCAAGCACCCGATACGCGCGCTGGTGCTCACGCCCACACGTGAGTTGGCGATTCAGGTTGAAGAAAGTATTAAGGTTTATGCCAAATATACACCGCTGAAAAGCTTAGTGGTTTTTGGCGGTATCGATATTAAAACGCAAACGCCGCATTTAAAAACGGGGATTGAGATTTTAGTGGCAACGCCTGGTCGATTGCTTGATCACGTTGAACAAAAAACTTTAAATCTCGGCCAAGTGCAAATTTTGGTATTGGATGAAGCTGATAGAATGCTGGACATGGGC
>JANYCB010000082.1 GCA_025360485.1 Methylotenera sp.
CCACGCAGATGCGGCGCTAAGACCGAAGGAAACAAGCGGCAGCGGGGCGTGATTTTCTTTGGTTTCTTTCTTTTGCACGAACAAAAGAAAGGAACTCGCAAGTCGCGCGAGAGCGACAACTTTACTGAAGGCGGATAACGCTATAGTAATGCGCCTAGACTGACTCTGCGAAAATAGGATGCAGTTTGCTTTTTGCCTCATGAAACGCACGAACAATGTGACGTTTAAGATAAATACCCTGCGAGCCAAAGAAAAAACAGATGTCATCTTTATATAGTGATGATTGTTCAAAGCCATCAATTTTTAATAAGCTTCCTTGACCAAAAACAACATTAAAAGTAGCCTTAATATTTCCAGCCTCTATGTAATGATTATCTGAGTCTGGATGACAGAGTGCATCCCTTACATATTTAATAAGATCTGTGACATCTTTAATTCTTTCCGTCTTTTTTACATCATCATCAAATACTATACGTGAAGAGTATTTCTCCGTCTTACACATAAGGTCACGCAACGCGATTAACAATTCTATAAATGCAGCTTGAAAAAGCACGTGACTTGAGTTTTTCTGTTGAAAAATACCGCAATCAAGAAGCTTTTCAACACGCTCTATTGCAGTTCTGGCATCGTTTTTCATAAAAAAATCTAATTCTGACATATGCATCCTAATAGATAGATTAAATAAATCTTTAATTTTTAGGCGGCCCACCCCTTAAATCATGTCCATCCGCGCTATAAATCTCTACCTCTACAAAATCACCCGGTGTTAAACCTTCCGCATCTTCCAAATACACCACACCATCAATCTCGGGCGCATCGGCCTTGGTACGACCAATCGCTTCAATGTTGCCTTCGGCATCTTGCACAATTTCATCCACCAACACAGTTTGCATGGTGCCAATTTTGTGGTGTAACTTAGCCGCGCTAATACGCTCCTGCACCGCCATAAAGCGGCTCAGGCGCTCTTGTTTCACTTCTTCAGGCACGTGGTCTGGTAATTCATTCGCTTTTGCACCATCGACCGCAGAATAAGCAAAGCAGCCTACTCTATCCAATTGCGCCTCTTCTAAAAAGTCGAGCAGCATTTTAAAGTCGTCTTCTGTTTCACCGGGGAAGCCCGCGATAAACGTACTGCGCACGGTAATATCGGGGCAGATTTCGCGCCACGCTTTAATGCGCGTGAGGTTATTCTCTGCATGGGCTGGACGTTTCATGGCTTTTAAAATACGGGGGCTGGCGTGCTGAAACGGCACGTCCAAATACGGCAAAATCAGGCCGTCTGCCATCAGCGGAATCACTTCATCTACATGCGGGTATGGGTACACATAATGCAGTCGCGTCCAAACGCCTAGCTCGCTCAAGCTTTGACACAGCTCAATCATGCGGGTTTTCAGCGGGCGACCGTTCCAAAAACCGCTTCTATACTTAACATCCACACCATACGCTGAAGTATCTTGCGAAATGACTAAAATCTCTGAAACACCAGCAATGACAAGATTTTCCGCCTCGTTCAGCACTTCACCAATGGGGCGGCTGACCAAGTCTCCCCGCATGGAAGGGATAATGCAGAAGCTGCAGCGATGGTTACAACCTTCCGAAATTTTGAGATAGGCATAATGGCTAGGCGTTAAACGCACGCCTTGCGGCGGCACTAAATCGATAAACGGCTCGTGCAGTTTCGGTAAATTGGCATGCACGTGCGTCATCACCTCTTCTAGCGCATGCGGGCCAGTGACGGCCAAAACACTCGGGTGCGCGTTTATGACTACATCTTTTTTTGCACCCAGGCAGCCAGTCACAATCACTTTGCCATTTTTGTGTAGCGCTTCGCCAATCGCGTCTAAGCTTTCTTGCACCGCGCTATCGATAAAACCACAAGTGTTGACCACCACCAAATCGGAATCTTCATAACTTGCGCTAATTTCGTAGCCTTCGGCACGAAGCTGTGTAAGTATGCGCTCGGCATCACTGCCCGCCTTGGGGCAACCGAGTGAAACGAAACCGACTTTTGGTGCTGTAGAAATAGCTGTTTTCATATGGTTTAAATAAAATGGTTAACCTAAAAAATATTCTGTGAGTGCGATGGAACCTACGCCGCATGCAATTAACACTAATTGCGAAATGGTGGCACGTATTTCGGTGCGTTTATGCAGGTTGGGGATTAAATCTGCTACGGAAACATACAACATGCTGGCGGCGGCAAAACCTAAAATGGTCGGCGCCCAATTTTGCACATTTTGCAATGCAAAATAAGCAATGACGCCACCGAAAACGGTGGCGAAGCTTGAAACCAAGTTGAAAATAAATGCTTGTTTTTTGCTATAACCCGAGTGCAGCAAGATTAAAAAATCGCCGACTTCTTGCGGAATTTCATGTGCAACGATCGCCGCCGCCGTGACAATACCGACTTTTACATCCACCATAAACGCAGAAGCGATTAAAATACCGTCGACAAAGTTATGAAAAGTGTCGCCTATCATCACCATCATGCCGCTTCTTCCGTGGTCATGGTCATGTGAATGGGCGTGATGGCTAGTGGCGTGTAAGCTTATTGAAGGCTGTTTAGCACTCACCGGCTTATATTTTGTGGTGTGTGGATGCGTTTCTGGGCACTCTTCCTCAGTGTGAATGGCATGTACCTCGCAATGGTCGCCATGGCAATGCCGCCATATCACTAGTTTTTCTAATGTAAAAAAAAGTAAAATGCCAAATAATACCGTGGAAGTGGTGTGGCTTACTGGGCTACCATTTTTTAGTGAAGCGTTAATTGCTTCTGGCAAAATCTCTAGAAACACCGCGCCGAGCATGGCGCCAATAGCATAGCTAATCAGCATGGGTACGGCATTTGGGCGCGCCTTCATAGCCACAAAACCAGCCCCCATCACGCTTAGCGCGCCGCCAATGAAGCTAGATAGAATAATCCATGTAAGCGTGGAAAATTGTGAGGTAGTCATTGCGTAACTCAACATAAATTTTTCGGAACTTGTATTAAATGCTCTACACTTGTTAGAGCGAAGTGAGCATTATAAACGAGCAAACGCCTTGCCGCGCTTTATGGCTTGTTAAATGTACTATTCGCCCCTATATAAAAGGGATGAAGAATAAAATATCACCCATTAATACAGCGCGCATGCCCATCATGTTTATTGGACATGGCAGCCCAATGAACGCGATTACACAAAACCCCTATAGAGACGCTTGGCTAAAGCTGGGCAAAACATTGCCGCGACCCCGCGCTATTTTATGTGTTTCAGCACATTGGCAGACACAAGGCACGCAAGTTTGCGCTGTCGAAAAACCTGAAACCATTCACGATTTTGGCGGTTTTCCTCAAGAGCTATTCGCGCAGCAATACCCAGCGCCTGGCGCGCCTGATATTGCACAAATGACTTGTGATTTATTCACGAATGGCGAGGTTACACCCAGGCTAGATTGGGGCTTGGATCATGGTGCTTGGACTATTCTTCAATCACTATTTCCAGCAGCGGATGTCCCTGTGTTTCAATTAAGTTTAGATGTAAATTTGAGTTTTTCAGAGCATTTTGCACTTGCCCAGAACCTTGCAGGCTTGCGCGAACGTGGCGTGATGATGATTGGCAGCGGCAATATTGTGCATAATCTAGGCCGTTTAGACTCAAGCGGCAAAGTTTACGATTGGACGATAGATTTTGATAACTACATTAAATCTGCACTAGAAGTTGGTAATAATGCGGCGCTCATTCATATTGAGCGCGCGGGCGAAGCAGCTAGACTAGCCGTGCCGACAAGTGAGCATTATTTGCCTTTGCTTTATATTGCTGCGACACGTCATGCTGATGACCGCATGCGGTTTTTAACAGAAGCATATGACTTAGGTTCACTCAGTATGCGCAGCGTAATTTATCAATAATCAGGTGAGCCAAATCATTGTCGCCATGCGTCCAGTGTCGCCATCACGGCGAAATGAGAAGAATTTTTCTTTATCGGTATAAGTGCATAAGCCACCACCATATATTTGCGTAATGCCCAACTTATTCAAACGCTGTGTGGCGATAAGGTAAATATCGCCTAGCCATTTATCACCGTGAGCTTTAAATGCTGCTTCGGCCTGTGCCTCTTTTGCAATAAACTGCGCACGCACCTCACCGCCCACTTCAAACGCTTGAGAGCCAATGGCTGGGCCGAGCCAAGCCATGATCTGATTGGGTATAACAGGTAATTTTGCCACCGTCGCTTCAATCACGCCGTCGCACAAACTGCGCCAACCCGCGTGAATACTAGCGACCACCATCCCCGCAGTGTCACAGAGCAATACGGGCAGGCAATCGGCTGTCATGGTTACACACACGATATTTTTGCGCGTACTAAAACTGGCATCCGCATCAGGAACACATGAGGTATCGGCAGCATCTACGACACCCGCATTTAAAACTTGGGTACCATGTATTTGATTGAGCCATACAGGCTCACTGGGCAAATATTGGCTTAATAATTGGCGATTTTGTGCCACATGCAGCGGGTTATCTTTGACATGACTGCCAAGATTCAACCTATCATAAGGCGATTGGCTAACACCCCCGTCCCTATTGGTCTGCAGGGCATGCACATTTTTTGGTGCTGGCCAATCTGGGATTATAAAATCGCTCTGTTTTAACAACTCAATCTTCCTCTAAGTCGTCATCCAAATATTCATCGTCATCCGCCTCACCTTCATAATAATCACCTTCTTCATAAGCAAATTCAAAAGGTTCATCTGTGGGCGGGTTCTCGTGGCGCATGGCTTCCAGCAAGACTTTCATGTCATCTGCCAGCTCAATTTGCCACTCCATCGCCTCGTTAGTTGTCGGGTGAATTAAGCCTAATTTCACCGCATGCAAGGCTTGTCGATTAAAGCTCGTCACCGCATCGCGCAAGGTTTGCGTCATCATTTTATGTGGAATGATGTTGCCGATGCCATACACCGGGTCGCCCAGCATTGGCGCTTTTAAAAACTGCATATGCACACGAATCTGATGTGTGCGACCAGTTTCGAGCTGACAGCGCAAATAAGTATGCACGCCAAAGCGCTCTAACACCTCGTAATGCGTAATAGCTGGTTTACCTGTGCGACTAATCGCCATTTTTGTACGTGCATGACTGTGGCGGCCAATCGGTTGATTAATGGTGCCGTTGCGCCAGAGCTGCCCCCACACGATAGCGCGATATTCGCGTTTAACTGTACGCGCTTGCAACTGTCGCACCAAGCTGGTTTGCGCTTCTAGCGTTTTGGCAACCACCAATAATCCGCTGGTATCTTTATCCAGCCTGTGCACAATGCCTGCACGCGGCACATCGGCCAATTGTGGCGTGTGATGCAATAGCGCGTTTAATAAAGTGCCACTCCAATTGCCCGCGGCTGGATGCACCACCAAACCCGCTGGCTTGTTGAGCACTAAAATGGTGTCATCCTCAAAAATAATATCAAGCGGGATATTTTCTGGCTTAAATGCGTTTTCTTGCGCGTTTTGTGGTGGCATTACAATCACCCGCTCACCGCCCCACACCTTGGTTTTCGCGGTTACCACGGCAGCATCCATGCTCACTAAACCCGCTTTAATCCAAGTTTGCAAACGCGAACGCGAATGTTGTGGCAACATTTGTTGCAAAGCAATGTCCAACCGCTCGCCACCCAAATGCATGGGAATGCTAAGTTTTATTTCGGTATTCGTGAGTATCTGTTTTGGGGGCATCGGTTTTTCTAGTGCATCAGTTATAATAAGGCAAATTTAATTGTAGGTTTTTAATTTTGAAATATATCGTGAATCGTATTTTACCGCTTTTATGCGTTGGGCTTTTAGCTTTATTTATAAGCGGTTGCGCCATTTTTGGCGACCCTAACGAAATTGATGACACTAAAGGCTGGCAGGCAGACCGCATTTATCAAGAAGGCGAGCAAAAAATGCTCGATAAAGATTACGATAAAGCCATCTTGTATTTTCAAAAGTTAGAATCGCGTTTTCCGCACGGAAAATATGCTGCGCAAGCACAACTTGAAATTGCTTACGCACAATATAAAAAACAAGATCCCATATCATGCGTGGCTTCGGCCGAGCGTTTTATCAAGCTGCACCCAAATCATCCCAACGTGGATTATGCTTATTATCTCAAAGGCTTAGCGAGCTTTAACGAGCGCGGCTTTATAGAAAAATATACTGGCCAAGAAATTAGCGACCGCGACCCTAAGACACTCAAATTGTCATTTGCGGCGTTTAAAGAACTGACTGAGCGCTACCCAAAAAGCCGCTACTACAAAGACGCCACACAGCGTATGGTGTATTTGGTGAATGCATTATCCCAATACGAGTTGCACGTGGCGCGCTACTATATGAAACGTCAAGCCTATGTGGCGGCGCTTAACCGTGCTAAATATGTGCTGGAATATTATCCAAACTCTGTTTCTGTAGAAGAGGCTTTAGTCATCAGCATTAGCGCTTACGACTACATGGATTTACAGGATTTAAAAGAAGATACCTTACGTATACTTAAAACTAACTATCCGCAAAACCCGATGGTCAACGGAAAAGTGTCTGAAGATGAAAAGATTTGGTGGAAGTTTTGGGAGAGTTTGTATTAATGGGAGCTGCTGTGGGAAACGCTAGAATCAATTATTACGTCACTATTTTCGCTATAGTTTTAATAACCATCATTTTAGTTGCTGTGCTAGTGATAACCATCACCAAGACTGATCCAGGAGGCTTTATTGGCATAATCGAGATGGTTTCGGCTGCCGCTTTAACTGGGGTGCTTTTTGTGCGAAATAACAAACGACTCCCGACAACTGAGGAGCGTCAGCAACTAATTTGGCGGTCATTTGCGGTAAGTTTTGCAATAGTCTTAATTCCGATTGCCTGCCTTTTAGCGTACCTCGGCTTAAAGTATGGTCTAACCGATTTACTGCAAGGTATTACCGAGGTTACATCGAAACTGCCAGGGTTACTTTGGGCTGGGATAGCTGCTTTTACGCTAATTTTTACTTACTTTTCAATACACCTAGGTTACGGTCGTTTTACCACTCTATTTAGCCAAGGCTATCTAAAGCAAGATTAGCTCGCGTAGGGCGGATTAGTTTACGTAATCCGTCGCATGGAAATTCTGCTTTCGGCGCAATACGCTGCGCTATTGACGCCCTACAAAAACTACCGATTTTTATTCTCTTCGTCTTTTTTAGCTTTTAATTCAGCACGTTGTGCCGTTTTACGGCGACGCATACTCACAATGCCTTCGCCTGATTTGCGTTTGTTTTCAGGCTCGGCAAAAGGGTTTTCACCTTGTTTAAATTGTACGCGGAGCGGCGTACCAACCAACTGAAACGCTTTGCGAAACACCCCTTCTAAAAAGCGTTTATAGCTATCTTTGATACCATCTACATGTTTACCATGCACCACCACTATCGGCGGGTTCATGCCGCCTTGGTGTGCATAACGCAATTTAGGTCGAATGCCTTTACTGACAGGCGGCTGATGTTGTTGCGTAGCTTCTTCTAAAACTCTAGTAAGCTGCGGTGTCGCCATTTTTGCCATAGCGGCCTTAAATGCACCATCGACTGAAGTGAATAATTCGGGTAGACCTTTTTTACGTAAAGCTGAAATGTAGTGAAATTTTGCGAAATCTAAAAACTTCAGCTTTCTGTCAATTTCATTTTTAATCCAGTCTCGTTCGTCTTCTTTTAAACCATCCCATTTGTTAATTGCCACTACTAAGGCACGCCCAGCATCCAATATATACGCGGCGACGTGAGCATCTTGCTCGGTAATACCTTCTTGTGCATCGACCACCAAAATCGCTACATTGGCATCTTCAATCGCTTGCATGGTCTTAACGACTGAGAATTTTTCAATCGATTCGAACACACGGCCTTTTTTACGCACGCCAGCGGTATCGATAATGACGTATTGTTTGCCATCTTTTTCAAGTTCAATCTCAATCGAATCACGCGTGGTGCCAGGTTCGTCAAACGCAATCACACGTTCTTCGCCTAACAGTGCATTCACTAGCGTTGATTTGCCTACGTTTGGGCGACCAACAATGGCTATTTTTGGTATTTTATTGTTTGATTTTTCTTCGTCAAAATCTGGCTCATTGAAGTCTTCCAACGCCAGTTCGATTAAGTCTTTTACACCTTCGCCATGTGCAGATGAGATAGACAGAGGCTCACCAAGGCCTAATTCGTGAAAATCGGCTGCAACCACTGCACGATTCATCCCTTCTGTTTTGTTCACCGCCAATAATACAGGGCGTTGCGCGCGACGTAATTTATCTGCAATGATATATTCTTGCGGCGTAATGCCAGCGCGGCCATCCACGATAAAAACTACCACATCCGCTTCGTCAATTGCCAGCAAGGTTTGCTTGGCCATTTCTTTCAAAATGCCAGACTCAGCGGTAGGTTCAAAGCCACCGGTATCAATCACCAAATAAGGTCTGCTAGCACCTATGCCACGCCCATAGTGCCTGTCGCGGGTAAGGCCAGGCAAATCCGCCACTAGCGCATCACGGCTTTTAGTCAGGCGATTAAAAAGGGTGGATTTGCCGACGTTAGGGCGGCCGACTAGCACGATGGTGGGTAACATATTTGCGGCTTAAGGCTCAGTGCTCAGTGCTAGGTATTAAACTACCTAGC
>JANYCB010000100.1 GCA_025360485.1 Methylotenera sp.
TCGTACCCTGGGTAGATACGTTTGTATTTAATCCTGGTGGCACAGTCAATGAGGTCGTACTGGTAACCCTTGCGTTTCCAGTGCTTGACGTCCATCTGGCCAACTTCGCCAGGGTAGTACTGTCGGTCGCTCAGCTGGCGACCAGTACGGACTTTCTTCTTACGTTTCTCCAGTACACCAGCTCGCTTGAGAATGTTACCAACACCATGGCCAGAGATCTGTACTCCGTAGTCCCGACCAAGAACATACGCTAGCGCGTCTTCACCACTGTCTGCCAGCACATGAAACTCTTGAGAACCATCGCCACCAATCGCACCAGAGTCTGCTTTAACTGCGCGAAATTTCAAACCAAGTCGCGTAAACACGTTGCAGTAAGTTTGGTACATTTGCGTGTAAGTTTGCTGCAGCGATTCAAAATTGGTGTGGAAAGAATAAGCATCCTTCATTAAGAACTCACGCGCACGCATCACTCCAAAACGCGGACGAATTTCATCGCGAAATTTAGTTTGAATTTGGTAAAAATTGAGCGGCAGTTGTTTATAGCTGCTGATTTCTCGACGTACGATATCGGTAATCACCTCTTCGTGCGTCGGGCCAAAACAAAAATCACGTTCATGGCGATCTTTAATTTTTAACATTTGTGGGCCAAACACTGCCCAACGCCCCGTTTCATCCCACAGATCTTTTGGCTGCACTGCTGGCATTAAAAGCTCAAGCGCGCCCACTTTGTCCATTTCTTCGCGCACGATATTTTCTACCTTGCGCAAAATTCTTAATCCAAGCGGCATCCAGCTATATAGGCCATTGCCGAGCTTTTTAATCAAGCCAGCGCGAATCATCAGCTTGTGAGAAATCAGCTCCGCATCAATTGGAGCTTCTTTTTGTGTGGCAATAAAAAATTGGGAGGCGCGCATAAAATCTCTAAATCAATCAAGAGGCTGAATTTTATAGGTAAATGCTGATTAAGTCAGCAAAGACTTACTTTTGAAGATTGTTATCTTGAGGACTGGCGAGCTGTGTGGTTTTTGGCTTGCCGATTGGACTGTCATCAGGTTTATAGCCAGCTTTCCAAGTCGCAAACGGCACAATAGCCGCTGCGTGCCCGTTATCGTAAAACCAACTATCTACTGCGAATCTTTCCCCCGTTTTAATATCGTGAATTACCGCCGTGCTATGCGGCCAACCAGTAAAAAAGAAGTTGCGCGTACGCATATCTTCAATCTCGTGAAACTGCATCAAGCCATTGGATTTTAGTAATCGCAAATAAGTGGTGGTGTTAATCGCCTCATCGTTGCAATCTAGCTGGCCTTTATATTCCGAGTTATCAAAGGTGCCTGCGCGGTCACTCAAAGTACCATTTTTTGCCCCTACAATCTGCTCTAACATGCCAATAGCTTTGCCTATTTGCAGCCGCTCATCTGCAGAGTTGCTTGCTTTAGGTTTAAATATTTGAGCAACGCTACTCCATTCTGCTTCGCCAATAGTTAATTGGTTAGATTGCGCACAACCGCCACCCTGGCAGACTTCGAATTGTTTTAGTGTTGGAGTTTGATGAAAAATACGGGTGATATCCGCCAGCGCAGCTTGCGTGGGGAAACTGGAAACCAATAAAAAACTACAAAATAAGAGGTTTGTTAGAAACTTCATTTAGACTTGTGCCCGTTGCTGGAAAATGCTTTTCTAAAACGGCACCGATTCTTTCAATACCATGTAAAACGCCAGCTTCAAATTCACCTTTTCGAAACAAAGCTTCCATTTCGCGGCAAATCACTTGCCAACCTTCGTGACCAACATGTTTATCTATGCCGCGGTCACCCACAATTTCCACGTCTCTATCGACCAACAATAAGTAAATAAGCACGCCATTGTTAGATTCAGTATCCCAAATATTCAAGCGCCCAAATAGCTCAATCGCGCGCTTTTTAGGTGTTTTCTTGTATAAAATTTCTAAGGGATGCAAGCCAGCTTCTACCACCAGGCGAATTTCACCCGCGTGTTTTTTCTCACTTGCAGTAATGGCTTTTTCAATTTCATGTAGCGCAATCGCCGAAAAATGACGGTTCACCTGCCAAGGATGGCTAAAGAAATGCTTAAAAAATCGGAAGACTGAATTCGTTTCTTTCATTACCAACCCCCTGACGCGCCACCGCCACCGAAGCCACCGCCACCACCGCTAAAACCGCCGCCACTTCCACCACTGCCCAAACCACCGCCGTAGCCTCCAGAGCGACCGCTATAGCCATTTATGCCACGCGCGCCCAACATCATGGTAATAAAGAATGCAAGCACAGCTAAAAGCGCCGCGCCGCCTAAAGCTAGCCCCAGCAGCCACACCACACCGCCTACTAAGCCACCATTTAATGCGCTGCCAAAAAAAGTACCAAACATTCCACGTAAAAACGTGCCAGTAATTAGTGCGCCAAACAGTAACATTGGCAGTATATTCATAATGCCAATGCCGCTAAATTTAGAGCGACTAGGCGCCAGTAACGGCTCGCCGTCCACCAAACCAATTAATCTATCTACGCCAGAATCCAAGCCGCCATAAAAATCACCTTGTTTGAATTTTGGCGCGATGACTTCGTCAATCACACGTTTGGCAGTTAAATCTGGAATCGCGCCTTCTAAGCCGCGCCCAACCTCAATGCGCATTTTATGGTCATCTTTAGCAATCAACAGCAGTAAGCCGTCATCTACTTTTTCGCGGCCGATTTTCCATTTTTCAACTACGCGAATAGAGTATTGTTCGATCTCTTCAGGCTGGGTGGTAGGCACCATAAGTACGGTGATTTGGCTACCTTTTTTTGCTTCAAAAGCATCGAGCTTATCGTCAAGCTGCGCTTCTTGCAAGGCGCTTAGCGTTTGCGTTAAATCGGTCACACGCGAGTTGAGATCTGGGATTGCGACAAGCTCTGCATGCGCCAAACCACTTAGCGCCAAGCACGATGCAAATAACAGCATCGCGCAAAGCGCATAAGCGCCAGCTTTTAAGCTAGTTGTAATTTTAAAAAGCACAATAAATCGTTAAATTTTAGTTTATTTTTTATCGCCAAACTCTACTTTTGGCGCGGTCGAAATCGCTTTTTCGTTCTCTACAGTAAATGATGGTTTGGTTTTGTAGCCAAACATCATCGCTGTGAGATTATTGGGGAAGCTACGAATCGCCACGTTATATTCTTTAATCGTTTCAATATAGCGATTACGCGCCACAGTGACACGATTTTCAGTGCCTTCCAGTTGCGCTTGTAAGTCTCTAAAACCTTGGTCGGCTTTCAGATTAGGGTAGTTTTCTGCTACCGCCATTAAACGAGATAGCGCGCTAGTTAACTGACCTTGGGCTGCTTGAAATTTCGCAAAAGCATCTGGGTCGTTCAGCACTTCTGGTGTCACTTGTATGCTACCCACTTTGCTACGTGCCTCGGCTACTTCTGTAAGTACTTTTTCTTCGTGCTCGGCATAACCTTTTACGGTTGCCACCAGGTTTGGTACCAAATCTGCACGACGTTGATATTGGTTCAACACTTCAGACCAGCTGGCTTTAGCTTCTTCGTCTAGAGATTGAAATTTATTGTAACCGCAGCCTGATAAGCCCAGCGATAAACTCAAAAGTAACATCACTGGTAATAATTTTTGCCAAAAAGTGCGCATTTTTTAACTCCTTTACATTATTGTTAAACTAATCATTTAATGAGGCAATATTTCTCAAATTCAAGTGCCCACTATACTCCTTGAACTATGCGTTTTGCTAGACACAGATCTTCCCATGTCTTGGCCTTAAGCTGCAAATCTTGCAGCATATCGTTCGGATGATACGTCACGATTAATGGCGAATTTTGTAATTGATGTGTTTTTCCGCGCAAAGTTTCAATAGATTCTGTGCTGTTTAATAGCTGTTGCGCAGTGGTTTCGCCCATGGCGATAATGACGCTCGCTTCAATATTTGCAAAACTTTCCAACTGCACTTGATTGGTTTTTTCAATCTTTAAAGCATGCAAAATATTGTTAAAAAGAGTGCTCTGCAAGGCAATAGGGGCGCGGCCTGCAGGGCATACAAAAACCCACTTTTTATCCTCCGAAATCGTACACTCGTAACGCTTGACTTCGATTACAGCTTCGACAATCGGCGCTGCTTTTGCGGGTAACTCTGCTGGCATTAAAGGCGTGCGTAGTCGCCACACTGGCAACAGTTCTAATTCTCGCAACACATCTTCACGCGTCATTATATTAGCGTCATCACGCGACATCATTTAAAGTGCCAAACCCATTAAAACCGCATCTTCGCGGCCATTTTCACCTGTTTTTGGATCGGCAGGATAATAACCACGCCGTGTAGCCATTTCGCAAAAACCCATATTTTCGTAAAGCGCAATGGCGGAAATGTTACTCGGACGCACTTCTAAAAACATATTGGCGGCTTTATGATTTTTTGCAATTTTCAACATGTGCTCTAACAAATAGCGCCCCAAGCCTTGTTTTTGTTGAGGTTTTGCTATACTTAAATTAAGCAAATGCGCTTCATCCATCACCATCATCATGAGTGCGTAACCTATCATTTTGCCTTCGCTTTCTAAAATCCACGCACTGTAACCGGAGTTCAGCGAATCGCTAAAATTGCCGCGCGTCCACGGATGTGTGTAAATCGTAGGTTCGATTTGCATAATCGCATCCAAATCGTCCATTTGCATAGGCCGTAATTGTAAGTTCGGCTTGAGTTGCGCGCTC
>JANYCB010000144.1 GCA_025360485.1 Methylotenera sp.
TTTTGCTTTCGACAAAATTAGCGCAACCGCTAATGCTGATAATGGTATTTTACGCAGCAACGATTTTATGATGACGGGTCCTGCTGCTGAGGCAAAAATCAGTGGTGAGACCAACTTAAAGACTGAAACTCAAAGGTTAAATGTGAAAGTCAGGCCTCATGTGAGTGATAGTTTGTCTCTGGCCGCGCTAGCTGGCGGGCCAATAGCTGGCGCGGCCGCATTTGTTGCACAAAAATTACTAAAAGATCCTTTGAATAAGATTATTTCTACCGAATATCTCATTACAGGTACATGGGATAAACCGATAGAGGTAGAATCTGAAAAGGATAATGCACAAAAACCAAGCGAAAAATCACCACTGAGCCCCTAATTAAATTAGCAAAAATAAGAAAGCTTTTATGCCAATTAAATCGCGAAATAAACTAGCAAACCCTACCAAGGCTAGTGCCGGCCTGATAAGAGTTGCGGGCATTCAAATGGCCTCTAGCCCACAATTGGCGTCAAACCTAACCGAGGCCGAGCGTCTCATTTCACTTGCTGCTGGACAAGGTGCAAAAATAGTCGTATTGCCAGAATATTTTTGTATGATGGGTGCAAAAGAAAGCGACAAAGTACAAATTAGAGAAAAACCAAATGACGGTCCCATTCAACGTTTTTTAGCGAGAATGGCACTCGAGTACGAAATTTGGCTTATTGGCGGCACCGTTCCTTTAGTAAGCAATTTCCCCAACAAAGTGCGCAATAGCTGCTTGGTATATAACGACAAAGGCGTACAAGTCGCACGTTACGACAAAATTCATCTATTTGGTCTAGATTTAGGCACCGAGCATTACCACGAAGAAAATACCATAGAAGCTGGCGATACTGTTGTAGTTGTGAATACGCCTTACGGTAAAATTGGTCTATCCATTTGTTACGATTTGCGTTTCCCCGAGTTGTATCGCGCCATGGGTGAAGTCGATATTATCGTGATTCCGTCTGCTTTTACTGAAACCACTGGTAAAGCGCATTGGGAAAGCTTAATCCGTGCCAGAGCCATTGAAAACTTATGTTATGTGATCGCTCCAGCGCAAGGCGGTTACCATTTATCTGGCCGCGAAACGCATGGCAACAGCATGATTGTTGATCCCTGGGGCGTGATTCTTGACCGCCTGCCGCGCGGCTCTGGAGTGGTGATTGCCAATATAAACCGCGAATATCAAGCCAGTTTACGTAACAGCTTGCCAGCGCTTAAGCACCGTACCATTAAACCATTTAAGTAAGCCAATTCAAGAATATACTTAGCGTCGCTATCAAACTGTGCTGGTATAGTACCAATATTGAAACGCAATCGAATAGAACATGAAAATTGAATCACCTAATTTAACCAAAGCCAATCATTTCGATATCGCTAATGATGCGTTGCTAAAGCCTGCAGCCCTTGATACAAGCGTCTTGCAGGGTATACTTGGCGACATTATGTCGCACCAAGTGGATTACGCTGATTTGTATTTTCAATACAGCCGCAGCGAATCTTGGGGTTTAGAAGAAGGCCAAGTTAAATCTGGTAATTTTAGTATCGATCAAGGCGTTGGCGTGCGTGCAGTAAGTGGCGAAAAAACTGCCTTTGCCTATTCTGATGACATTAACCTGCCCGCGCTTAAAGCTGCTGCAATTGCGACTAAATCAATTGCTTCTTTAGGCTCTGAGCAAACAGGTAAAAGTATTGTGAAACGTCAAGCGTCGCAACTTTATTTGCCGCAAGACCCTATTGCCAGTTTAAACGCCGATGCAAAAGTAAAGTTGTTAGAACGATTAGAACAATTTGCACGCAAAATAGACCCACGCGTAACGCAAGTAATGGCCTCTCTCGCAGGCGAATACGAAGTGGTGATGGTTGCACGTAGCGATGGCGTGATGGCGGCCGACGTGCGGCCTTTGGTGCGTATTTCCGTGCAAGTGATTGCCGAACACAATGGTCGTCGTGAACAAGGTTCATCTGGCGGTGGCGGGCGCTTTGATTACAACTACTTTTCTGATGAAGTGTTACAAGATTATGCGCAAAGGGCTGTACATCAAGCACTGATCAATCTTGATGCGCGCCCTGCCCCAGCTGGCAGCATGACAGTGGTGTTAGGTCCAGGCTGGCCAGGTATTTTGTTACACGAAGCCATTGGCCACGGCCTAGAAGGCGATTTTAACCGTAAAGGCAGCTCAGCCTTTTCAAACATGATTGGGCAGCAAGTGGCCGCCAAAGGCATTACCATTGTAGATGACGGAACCTTGATCGACAGGCGCGGCTCGCTCACATTAGATGACGAAGGCAACCCAACCAGCAGAACTGTACTGATTGAAAACGGTATTTTGCGTGGTTATTTACAAGATAGCCTTAACGCACGCTTAATGGGCATGCCGCTTACAGGTAATGCCCGTCGTGAAAGTTATGCGCATATTCCCATGCCACGCATGACTAACACCTACATGCTCAACGGCGATAAAGACCCAGCAGAAATTATTAAATCAGTTAAACAAGGCTTATATGCCGCTAATTTTGGCGGTGGACAAGTAGATATTACCAGCGGTAAATTTGTGTTTAGTGCGGCTGAAGCTTACATGATAGAAGACGGTAAAATTACCTATCCCGTTAGGGGCGCAACGCTTATTGGTAACGGCCCTGACGTGCTTAAACGCGTTTCGATGATAGGTAATGATATGTCATTAGATAGCGGCGTTGGTACTTGCGGTAAAGAGGGCCAAAGCGTACCTGTAGGCGTCGGCCAACCTACGCTTAAAATTGATGGCTTGACGGTAGGTGGTACTGTTTAATAAGATACGTATTCAAGGTGCAAACCTTATATTTTTCATGTTTATACTTTAAAAAGGATTAGTCATGGCAACCACAAAAGCTTCTCCCAAAACGAAATCTGCTCCGAAAACTGTCGCAAAAAAAAACCTTAGCACCAAAGTAGTTGCACCCAAAAAGGCCGCCCCTAAAAAAGCTGCTGTGAAAAAAGCTTCTACTAAAAAGACTGCCGACATGAGCGGCTTTGAGCGCTATAAAATGATTGAAGTAGCCGCCTATTATATGGCAGAAAAAAATGGGTTTGCAGGCAATGCCGCAGATTACTGGATAGCTGCTGAAGTTGTAATCAACAAAAAACGCTAATTTAATAACACAATAAAAAAGGGCGTCTAATGCGCCTCTTTTAAATTTGGTGCCTCTTTTAAAAAGATGCGCCCTTTTTTATCCATTCAATTACTTATTTCAATACGCGGTTTCTGTATTCGCCTGTACGAGTGTCAATCTCAATTTTATCGCCTTGCGCACAAAACAATGGTACTGGTAGCTCGAAGCCTGATGCCAGTTTGGCTGGCTTCATTACCTTACCTGAGGTATCGCCCTTTACCGCTGGCTCCGTATAACTGATTTCGCGCACAACAGTCGTTGGCAACTCAACCGAAATCGCTTTGCCATCATAAAAACGCACATCACATTCCATTCCATCTTCAATAAATGGTAGCGCATCTTCCATAAACTCAGCATCTACGTCATATTGATTATAATCTTTATCCATAAATACATAAGTTGGATCGGCAAAATAAGAGTAAGTCACCTCTTTTTTCTCCAACACAATCACGTCAAATTTGTCGCCCGCGCCGTAAATAGTTTCGCTTGGTGCATCGGTGAGTAAATTTTTAAATTTCATTTTTACCACGGCAGTGCTACGGCCAGATTTGTTGTACTCGGCTTTTACCACGACTAATGGGACACCGTCGACCATAATAACGTTACCGGCGCGAAGTTCTTGTGCTGTTTTCATAAAATTGCCTTGCAGATGAGTTGATTTATTTAAGAAGCCGCGAATTATACATTAACTAAATTTTATTGCAAAAAATCACCAGCTTAGCAGCCAAATCAAGTTGATTTGCACATTGCTTAGCTTGTTGATAAGTATAAGCTTCGATTGCCTTAAAATTATCTAAATAGGCCTGCCAAACATCTTTTGGCATATGCCCTACAGACCAGCATTCATGCGCCTCACAGAGCGCCTGTTTTTCACTAAAATTTGCATAAAAAAGCGCTAAAAACGCATTCAGCTTTTTAATATGTGTGTGTTCACTTTGCAAATAAGGTTGCCAAATAAACGGCTTGCCAGCCCAAATCGCACGCACCCAACTATCTTCACCACGCACAAAATTGAGGTCGCAATCGCTCAACAGCGCGTCATAATCCGCCTGTGAGAGGAACGGCAACACATGCACGTGCAAATTGTCACGGCAAAAATAATCGCCGACATCAATCGAATCTACTCCAAAAAAATCTGCAATCTGTGGCAGAATATTGCTGGCAGGAACATAAACAGACACCTTATGGCTATTGGCTTGCAGGGCAGTGAATAAATCATGGATGGGTGCGTTGGGGTAACAAAATAGCGAGACTTTTAAATCACGTTCGTCATTCAACCGAAAGTCGGAATGATGGTGGATGTTTTCAAGAACATTTTTCTCTCGAATCAAACCGCCTGTGGCTTCTGTAAAGCCTGGAAAGTAAAAGTAACGTATTAAGCCATTTGCCTGTGGTGAAGGTTTTGCATGAAAATCTGCCACCCAAAGTTCTGCGGATAAATATTCCAAGTTAATCCATTTGGATTTTTGGCGCGCCATCGCAGTCAAATAAATAGGCGGCAAGCCGCAAGAAAAAGTCTCGATGACTACTTTTGCGGCATGACTGAAATCGACCTTATCATCCCATTTGGTGATGCTAATTTCATCACAAACTTGGTGGCTTTCAGGTAAGTTTAAACTGGTAATAATGGCTTGTGCGGCCTCTAAGTCATCTATAAACAGCCTAATTTGCAAACCATGCTCAACATGCAATTGCCTTGCAAGGCGCCAGCACACACCAATATCGCCAAAGTTATCAACGATTTTACAAAAAATATCCCAGCGTTTTAACTTGCTCACAGCAAATTAACACCAAACTGTTTTAGTGTGATGGCATAGACATAAAAAATCACCAAAGTCATAACAACACAACTCAACAAAGTCGGCCAAAATCCCCATTTTGGCAGTAAATAAGGAAACAGCAAAAACATAGGCAAGGTAGGAATCACATACCAAAATGTGTAATAGGCATGATTGGAAATTTTACTCATGGGCTGTTTTTCAACGTACAGCCAAATCAGCGTAAGCACCGTCACAAGCGGCAGAGCAGCGATTAAGCCGCCCAGTTTATCGCTAGCTTTTGCGAACTCCGAAACCAGCACCACCACTGCCGCGGTGATGATGTATTTGATAATGACGAATTTTGTAATCATTTTTAATGCTCCATGCCTTTGTGCTCCGGCTTTCTTACATCAAACTCAATCGAAGACTGCGACGTTTTTGCTTGAGGCTCATGCGTTGCGGCTGGCAAGGCTAGATTCTCTGCCAACTCGTAGGCTTGACTTCCTTTTGGTTGTTGATAGTGGCCTGGGTCCGCATTGCTATTTTGTACAATATTATCGCGCACTTTAAGCAAGGTAAACATGCCGCCCATATTGATAGCGCCAAACTGGCCTTTACCAGTCATCATGGGAAGCGTATTTTCGGGCAGTGGCATCATCTCAGCCATATCACTCATCTCGGCCATGCCAGTTTCACCCATGCTCATATAATCAGGCACCAATTTTGAAAATTGTTCCGCAATGCCGTCTTGATTTACACCAATCATATTCGGCACAGTATGCCCCATCGCGTTCATGGTGTGGTGTGATTTATGACAGTGGAATGCCCAATCTCCGGGGGCATCTGCAATAAACTCGATGGCACGCATTTGGCCTACCGCGATATCCGTTGTCACTTCTGGCCAACGTGCGGTTTTCGGCACCCAACCTCCATCGGTACCTGTGACTTCAAACTCATGTCCATGCAAATGGATAGGATGATTTGTCATCGTCAAATTGCCTACACGAATACGTACCTTATCACCTTTCTTAGCCACAAACGGTGCAATACCAGGAAAAACTCGGCTGTTGAATGTCCATAAATTAAATTCAGTCATCGTATTGGTGCGTGGAGTATAGCTACCAGGGTCGATGTCATACGAATTGAGCAAAAATACAAAATCACGATCAACCTTCATAGTGGCAGGAGTTTTAGGGTGCGTGATCCAGAAACCCATCATCCCCATGGCCATTTGCGTCATTTCATCGGCATGTGGATGATACATAAAGGTGCCAGCGCGTTTGGCTTCGAATTCATACACGTAAGTCTTCCCAGGCTCAATAGGTGGCTGAGTGAGTCCGCTCACACCATCCATACCATTAGGCAGCCGCTGCCCGTGCCAATGCACACTGGTTACTTCTGGCAAACGGTTGGTGACAAAAATACGTACACGGTCACCTTCTACAACCTCGATTGTTGGCCCTGGGCTTTGGCCGTTATAGCCCCACAAATTGGCAATCATACCTGGCGCCATTTCACGTTTTACTGGCTCTGCCACTAGGTGAAACTCTTTTACGCCAGCATTCATGCGCCAAGGTAAGCTCCATCCATTCAAAGTAGTCACGGGCTGATATGATCGACCAGTGCTGGGTATTAACAATGGCTGCGTATCGGCTTTATCGATACTTACTATCTCTGGTATGGCGGCTAATGAGGTTTTACTTACCGCACTCATAGCAATGGCGGCGCTTGATATTTGCAAAAAATTTCTACGGCTTATCATCATTAAAATCCTTCTTGGTTCATAGGTTTGCCTATTAGCGACATTTCTAAATTATTATCAGCTAGCAAAAAATCTCTAAGTGCCTCAATATAACTATGCATGCTTTGCACTTGAGCACGCGCATCAGCCAACAAATCAAATGGGCTAATCAACATACCGTTATATCTCAGTACATTTTCTTGTAACATGCTTTTACGTAATGGCACTATTTCATCGCGATATTGTTTAGCAAGCTCAAAACTGGTTCGGTATTGGTTATAGCTACTGCGCACTTCGGAGGCAACAACAATTGCTTTACTTGCTACCTCGTTCACCGCTTGCATATAAGTAGCTTCAGCGCGTTTTACCCTAGCTGTGCCCCAGTCAAAAATAGGCAACTCAAACCCAATTGAGAAGCCATATTTATACGGGTCGCTGCGCCGTCCTTCCAATACGCGCGCTGGCCCTAGCTCAAGCACATTAATAAAACGTGTTGCTTTAGTTAATCCCAGCTGCTGTGCTAGTGCCTCTGTATTAGATTTCATTTGTAGCAAATCCAACCGTTTTGCAAAATCATCTGCACTCACTTGTTTCAATGATTCACTCGATTGAGGCAAATCAGGTAAGCGCTCAGCCAATTCAAAGTCAGTACGGTTTTTTAAACCTAGCAAACGTGTTAAATTTTCATCCATTTGCACACATTGGTTTTCTGCGCGAGTCAGCTCTAGCGTCGCTTCTGCAGAAAAGTTTTGCTCACGCGCTTGGTCAAGCGTGCTCCAATTTCCAGCTTTTTGCATTCGCCTAGCCAGTTCTGACGTAGCGCCTGCAGTTTGCTTAACTTGTTCCAGATAATGTACGCTTTGAGTTGCAGCGAGTGCGTTGATATAAGCCTTACGAGTTGCATATGCCAAATCTAGCACGCGTAAAATAATTGAATTTTGAGTCGCGGCAAACCGTTTTCTCTCTATTTCTGATGCTTTTGGCATCAGAAATAATGCCAAAACATTCATCGTGATTACTTGCTCAATCTTATAATCGCCATTATTTTTAGCGTATAGCATACTAAAACTAGGATTCGGCAAGTGGCCTGCCTGCACTACATCTGCTTCTGCAATTTGCAGCTTATAAAAATCCGCCTGTAATTGTGGATTATTAAGTAGCGCTACTTGAACAACATCTTCTATACTCAACGGCTTTGCTAATAACGTTGCCACTTGTTGTTCATTCGCAGTTTTTTGCGTTTCTGAATTTACCCAAACAACTTTTTGCTTTATATAGCTTTGCGTGGTTTTTTCAACGCTATTAAAGCCACCATCGGTGCTGAACGTGGCACAACTGGCTAATAGCAAAGGCATAAGAAAAACTATTCTGACTGACGAATTAATTTTAAAACCTGCGTGAAACTTGCAGTTTATTGCAACATGAAGTTGCTTGAACATATAAAACCTCCAATAAAATTAAAAAATTTGGGCACAATTTGACCCTAGTTTTTAAATAAATATTGGTGGTTTATAAGCGGGAGGATAGTCTGGTGAAGTAAAAGCTATGTAAAAAAACTGTGGTGCATAATATTGAGCATTACTCAAATTTAAAACAGGTATAGAGTTAAAGCTGGCGGCGCCATTAACCAAGGCACACATGCCGCAAGTTGAGCATTGATGAGATTTAGTTGATTGATTTTGCTGTGTTTTATTTCTATTTTCATGGCAACTCATGTGTGATTTTGTATTAACTTGAGCACTTTGTGCCTGCTGATTATCTAATGTCATATGCATGCTCATTGACCAAGCTGAACCCATAAATAGCGGCAGCCAGACGATTAAGACCATACAAAAAAGCTTTTTCATGCGGATATGATAAATGGATAGCAATATTAGTTCAAGCAACTCATGTGGGGGATTTGGAATAACTAATTTCTGTCACTTCAAACGCCTCATCACCTTTTGGCGTAATCACGCGCACGGTATCACCCAAACCTTTACCTAGCATGGCTTTGGCTAACGGTGAAACCCAACTAATGTGGCCTTTGGTGGGTTCTAGCTCATCTTTGCCAACGATGCGATACGTATGCTCACTGTCATCCGACAAATTAAACAAAGTCACCCATGCACCAAAAAATACTTTTTCAAGATGTTGCTGCAAATTGCTATCGACAACTTCAGCTAAATCCATGCGCTTCATCAAATGTTTACAGCGGCCATCAATTTGACGCAAACGACGCTTGCCATAAATATAATCACCATTTTCACTGCGGTCACCATTGCTAGCTGCCCACGAAACAGTACGAACTACCTCTGGTCGCTCTACTTTATAAAGCTGATGAAATTCCGCCTGCAAGGCGGCAAAGCCTTCAGGTGTAATATAATTTTTTTCGTCATGAATCGCTAAATTCTTGAGTGCCATTTAACTAGCTAGCCATTATTTATCAAGCAGCTGCACGTCTTGCACAAAATAAGAAGTCTCGCCAAAACAAC
>JANYCB010000156.1 GCA_025360485.1 Methylotenera sp.
ATGCGCGGCCTTCCAATTGAATGAAATCAACATGGCTGCCAACAAGGCTAGATGCACGCCAATGGCTAGTATGCCCGCCTTCCAAGAATCTGAGTTTTCGTGCTTTCTAATCATGCTTTACAATTTAAGGCGCTGGTTTGAGTAGCAAACCTACTTTGTCCACTTTAGCTTGTTTCAGCAAATCCATCACTTCAATCACTTTGCCATATTGGGTTTTTTCGTCGGCCGCGACGACGACTGGTCGTGACGAGTCTTTTAATTCCTTTTTAATTTCAAACAACAACTTATCACGCGTTAAATTCTTTCCATCTATCTCTGTTGATCCGTCTATTTTTACTTTTACTAAAATTGGCCTATTTGCAAGATTTTGACTTAGCCCTGAACCAACTTTTGGCAAATTAAGTACACCAGGATTCGTCATCGGCGCAGTGACCATAAATATCACCAACAACACCAAAGTCACATCAATATAAGGCACCACGTTGATTTGATTCATCATGCGGCGTTTGCGAATGCGTGCCATGATTTAGCTCTTTCTTTGCAGAATATTGGTGAATTCTTCCATAAAGCTTTCATAGCGTACCGAGAGTCTATCCACAGAACTGGCAAAGCGGTTATAAGCAATTACAGCGGGAATCGCCGCAAATAAGCCAATGGCGGTTGCCACAAGCGCTTCCGCAATGCCCGGTGCAACTTGGCTAAGTGTGGCTTGCGCAACGCTCGATAATCCCCTAAACGCATTCATAATGCCCCACACCGTGCCAAATAGGCCAATATAAGGGCTTACCGAGCCAACCGATGCTAAAAATGGCAAATGTGCGTCTAAGTCATCCAGCTCGCGATTGTAAGCGGCACGCATCGCGCGACGCGAGCCTTCCATCACGTCACTGATATCCATTTTAGCTTCAATGCCTGCTTGTTGCTTGTGGCGAATAAATTCTTTAAAACCCGCCTCAAATATGCTCGCCATGCCTTGTGGCTTGCGACGGCCCGCAGTCACACTTTCATACAGTTTACCAAGATCGCCGCCAGTCCAAAATTTATTTTCGAATTCTTCCGACTCAGTTTCTGCGTGGCGAATAGTGGCGACTTTAATAAAAATATACCACCAAGAAAATAGCGAAGTGATGAGCAATATCACTAAAACCGCTTGCACCGGCAGACTGGCACCCGATATTAAAGTGAATAAAGACATATCATTGGCTACGCTCATGCTTGCTCCTTTTTGCTAGTGTTTACATTTAATAATAATTGCATTTTAAGACTAACTTGCTCAGGAATGCCTACCGGCCTAAATGTGTCAGTGTCCACACAGGCCAGTTTCACATGTGCTTCTACCAAGGTTTGCTGATTGACGGTGATTTTTTGAAAAAATTCAAAACTACCACGACCTATTTTTACCAGTTCAGAAGTAATTAAGAGCAAATCGTTTAATTTTGCCGGCTTTTTAAAAGCAATTTGCAGACTGTGCACCACAAAAACCAGCTTAAACTCCTCGCGCAAATAATTATGCTCAAAACCCAAATGGCGCAGCCATTCGGTGCGGGCGCGCTCAAAAAAATTTAGATATTGTGAATGATAAACCACGCCGCCCGCGTCGGTGTCTTCGTAATACACGCGCACTGGCCAATCGAAATGACTTACTGCTGCCAAACTTCACCTGTAGCTAATGTTTTTGGTGCAGCTAACCCAAAGTGTTGGTACGCCAAGCTAGTGGCGACGCGGCCGCGTGGCGTACGCATGAGGTAACCTTGCTGAATTAAATACGGCTCTAGCACATCTTCAATCGTGTCACGCTCCTCGCCAATCGCTGCCGCCAAATTATCCAAACCCACTGGCCCGCCGCCAAACTTTTCTAACACGGCTTGCAGCAATTTTCGATCCATCACATCAAACCCTAAATTATCCACATCGAGCATTTTTAGTGCTGCATCGGCTACTTCACTGCTGACAATCCCATCGGCTTTTACCTGTGCGTAATCGCGCACACGACGTAGCAACCTGTTAGAAATACGCGGTGTGCCACGTGAGCGTTTGGCGACTTCTAGCGCGCCTGTTTCGGTGATTTGCACTTCTAGCAAACCTGCACTGCGATGCACAATACGACTAAGCTCTTCGGTAGTATAAAACTCAAGGCGCGAAACAATGCCGAAGCGATCGCGTAGCGGGTTCGTCAACATGCCAGCTCTAGTTGTCGCGCCAATTAAAGTGAATGGCGGCAAATCCAATCTAACCGACCTTGCTGCGGGACCTTCGCCAATCATAATGTCCAGCCGATAATCTTCCATGGCGGGGTACAAAATCTCTTCAACAACAGGTGAAAGTCGATGAATCTCGTCAATAAATAAAACATCGTTGGGTTCTAAGTTAGTGAGCAAAGCTGCCAAGTCGCCCGCCCGCTCTAGGACTGGGCCTGAGGTTTGACGTAAATTTACGCCCATTTCCTTGGCGATAATATGCGCTAAAGTGGTTTTACCTAAACCTGGCGGGCCAAACAAAAGTACGTGATCGAGCGCCTCACTGCGGCCGCGCGCAGCATTAATAAATATCTCTAGCTGTGCTCTAGCATTTTCTTGCCCGACATATTCATCCAGCGCCTTTGGACGTAGCGCTCGCTCAATGGCTTCTTCTTGTGGACTTTCTGCAGCTGGTGCAATGAGGCGGTCTGTTTCAATCATGGTTAAATTTTACAGGCTAATGCACTTAAATTATCAAAATTGGTATTGTATTATGTATTTAATATTGAAAAATTCTCAATCAATTGTTTTAACGGCATAGGGGAACCTAAATACAAGCCTTGCCCATAGTGCACACCAATGTTTTTAAGTTCTCTTAATATGGCTTCATTCTCTACAAATTCAGCCACTGTTTTAATATTCATGGCTTCGGCCACACTATGAATCGAGCGCACCATGGCATGGTCAATTCTATTAGTATGCATTTCTTTCACAAACGAGCCATCGATTTTAAGATAATCTACCTCGAAATTTTTAAGGTACATAAACGATGACATACCACTGCCAAAATCATCTAGGGAGAAGCTACAGCCCAGTTTTCTTAAGGCAGTAAATAAATTGATGGTATTTTTTAAATTGACAATCGCTGATGTCTCAGTAATTTCAAAACATATGGATTCGGGCGGAATTGAATAAATGATAAACTGCTCGCGAATATAACCCAGTAAACTCTTATCACCGAGCGAAGTGCCAGATAAATTAATTGAAAATACATAATTGCATTTTTCTTGGCTTTTATTTAGCAACTGGCGATAAGTTGCAAATGTATTTTTAATCACCCATCTGTCGATATTGGGCATTAAATGATAACGCTCTGCAGAAGGAATAAACGTAGTCGGTAGCATGACCCTGCCATCTTGCCCAATTTTTCGAATTAAAATTTCAAAATGCTGTTTTTCGGGCACCAATAAGATATCAAAATTCTGCTGCTTTGGTGCGTGCATCCCTAATGGCACAATAGGCTGACAATACAACATAAACTGTTCATCATCGATTTCATCGGTAATATCGGCTACCGCTTCTACTGCATTTCTGCGTTGCGTTACTTCAATATCACCTGCGCTAAACAAAAAACTCTGATTGCGTCCAGCTTTTTTTGCAGAGTAGCATGCCATGTCTGCCGCATGAATAATATCGCTCACACTTTCAAAGTTTGCGTTAATTACCACCAAACCAATACTCAAGCCGACATTAAAAATTTTGTCTTCAAAAATAAATCGATAATCACGCACTATTTTTAGTAGCGCATTGGTAATTTGATTAGCATCTGTCAAACTGCAATTCTCAAGCAGCAAACCAAATTCATCTCCACCCATGCGTGCCAACGTATCTCTATCGCGCATTCTATTTGCCAGCAAAACACTCACTTGCCTAAGCAGTTCATCCCCTGCGGCATGGCCAGAAGTGTCATTCACGAGTTTGAACTGATCTAAATCGAGGTAACAAAATACATGTTGTACATTGTTTTCATGTACGCTTTTTAAGCTGCGCTCAAGTCTTGTTTCAAATTCTCGACGATTAATTAAACCTGTTAAATCATCGTGTTGCGCCTGATGGCGCAACATTTTTGTAGCGTCATTTACTTTATCCTGCATGCTGTCATACGCTTGTTTAAGACTTGATGACATAGAATTAAAGCCTTTTTTCAAGGTTTTTAATTCGCCACTAGAGTTTTCTATAATAGTCTGTGCAAATGAGCCTTCACCTACTTTATTAACCGCATACGCAATTTCTTGAATCGGCTTAGTAATATTTCTACCAATTCGCCAGGCGATTATCACGCTTAGCAACAAGCCTAGCAGCCCGATTAACACAATTTTTGTCACCAAAGTTTGTCTGAGTGTTTTTAAAGTCTGAGTACTAAGTTCTATATAAACTTGCCCAATCTCCATATCTGAGCTAGGGGGTTTTTGTTCTTCATCGCTACCAGATATGCTACTAAAATCATCAATTTCTACTAAACTGCGATAAATGGGTGCTGTAAAAATGATGCCATTAGCGCGTTTTAATTCGTGAGTATTGGCTTGTTTAATATTAGCAATCAAGTCTTGTGGTATTTCGGGCCCACTTAGCGCTAATATTTGGCCTTTTTTATCTAACACCAGCACGGTTTTCACCTCATGCTCGGCAGAAAGTACTTGTTGTACTATTTTTTGCAAAATTTGAGTATTGCCAGAAATAACACCATATTCAGCTGCGGGCGCCAATTGCGAGGCAATAATGCGCCCGCGATCGTGCAGCGATTGATTTAAAACTTCAAAAATATTAGAAATAGCATAGCCTACTAAAATAACCGCAAATAACAGTGCGGGTATAGTGCCAAGCAAAATCACTCTAGACTTAATGCCTAAATTTTTAAAGCCGAAATTATCAGCATTTAAATTTTTAATGTTTGGTTTTTTCATGTTCCATCACTTCTAGCGTCTCTGCTTCTAACATTTTTTTGTATAGCATCGCTTCATCCATTAAAGGGATATTCAACGAATGCGCCACTTGGTTGTTCACACTAATTGAAAAATACTCCGGCACCTGTGGTGGTGGCAGCAAACTGGGTGCAAGCTGAGATTTAATAGCAATCTCAGCAGCTTGCATAGCCACTTGCTTACTGCTGCTATACACCGAAGCTAATGCGCCCGCACGTACGTATGATTGAGAATAGCCAAACATTGGTTTTTGATGCCTATAACTTGTTAATAGAATTGATTCTGCCGTTTCGCGGTTATATACTAACCTATCTGGAATCGCCAGCAGCGCATCGGTCGACTCCAGCAATATTTTTAATTTTGGAATTAAATCAGCCTCTTGGGTGACACTTTCATCGACTATACTAAAGGCTCTTTCTTCACCTTCTTCTTTAATTATTTCAATATATTGCGACGACACTGAACCGAACAAAATGCCTACTTTTTTAGCATCGGGTAAAACTGCTCTTATCAGTGACAGTTGCCGCCAATAGGGCTGATCCAACACAATCGCACTAAAATTTCCTAACTCTCGTCTACTCTTTGCTAGTACCTCATTAAACGCGGGCAAGGGCGTAAATACACCCAGAACAGGTGTAGTATGTTGCAATCTGCTTGCGGCTTCTAGCGCCTTTACCCCCAAAGCAATCACCAGCTCACTATTTTCAGCTACTATCAATTTTTCTGTCTCTTGCAGAACGATTACATTCACTCTGAGATTGGCATTTTTGGTGCTAGCTAACTCGTTTTTAAAATTCTCAATAAACTCTGAGTTTGCAGGCGACGGCGCACTCATTAAAATGGTGACTCCAGTGTAGGCCTGCGCAAAAACAGGTGCAAACAAACCTAGCACAAGCGCGAAACACGCCAGCCATTTTGAAAACATATGTTCAAAGTTGCTCAAAATTAAATTACTACCAAATACATTTTATTAAAAATTAAGATCCAAATTAATTAACGCGCGCCGTCCCAATGTATTATACAAAGCGTATTCGTGATAATGCGAATTAAACAAATTCTCTACTACAATAGACACTTCACCATTAGCGTGATTCAAATTAAATTTACGCGCCACACGCACGTCAGATCTACGGTTTAAACCTACTGCAGATCCATCCCCTAACGCCGAGACCGCGCCAGTTTGATAATAGGCATAACTTGCATCCCAATTACTATCAAATTGATGCGTAATTAAGGCGCTAAAAGTATTCTTAGGCATAGACACTGTAAAATCTGTCGGCAAGGCATTTTTGTCTCCATGTATTTCTACATGAGAATAGTTGAAAAGAATTTGTGTGGTTTTAAACAAACGATATTTGATTTGTGTCTCAAAGCCACGGACTTCGGCATCACCCCCATTGAAGTAAGTTCTAGGATTATCTTTCGAGGCAAATATTATATTGGGGGGTAGTGTTAATTTAATTCTCTTGGTATTTAATATATTGCGTATATCGTCGTTAAATAACCTAGCATCCACATCTAAATTCCCCAGTTGCCCTAAATAACCGATTTCATGTGACAAAATTCTTTCTGAATTTACATCACCTGTATCCGCATAACCCTGAACTAAATAACTGGCTCCCAGCGTTGTAGGGACTAAGATGGGATTGTTAAATTTTTCTTCTATGTAATTAGGCGTTCTAGTGGCTGATGAAACACCAAAACGCAACGTGTGATTAGGTGCTAATTTAACATTCAAACTTGCGCGCGGCGAAACTTCAGTGCCAGTAAAATCGTTATGTTCAACCATGCTGCCAAGATTCATTAATACTTGGTCATTAATACGCCACTCTGCTTGCCCGAACAAACGCTGTAAATTAAAATCATCGGCCTCATTCGTCCCAAGCCAATAAGGCGCATAGGTTCTATCCAAACGAACACTACCGCCCCAAACCACGCGCCAATTGGTGGCTGGACTAAAAGTATGCTGCGCTTCGATTTCGTAACGATCTAAATCTATATCATTATTAACCGTTACTGTGGAGGACAGTAAAGGTGGGTTAGCCGCAAAAATTGGCCTTAAATTTACTGATGTAACCGAATCATCGGTGCCATTATAGGCATGATAAGCTTGCAATAAAAAATCGCTATCGTCACTAATGTTGTGTCGCCACCGAATCAATTCATAGTTAGATGAGATATTACGAACTCTTGGAGTAAAAAGTATCTTATCTTTTGCAAGCTCCCCGTCCGCACGGTCGCCATTCGTCGCCCAAAACTCAAAACCAATTTCATTGCTGGCATCTAAGTGTTTATCGGCCTGTACTGTCAAAATATTCGTACGTTTAAAATCGTTACGATTATCTAAGCCGTCATCTTCGCGATAGCCTGTACTCACGCGAAAATTGACATCTTGGATATCGCCCACATAACGGTAAAATGCTTCGTTTCGACCAGTGCCATGCGTGAGCCTAACAGATGAGCCTTTTGCTTCGGTCGCATCTTTGGTGATAATGCTAATCACGCCTAAAAACGAATTTGCGCCATAGCTCGCCGCATTGGGGCCACGTGTAATTTCAATGCGCTCGATATCATCAACGGTTATAGGCAATTCGCTCCACAGCACACCACCAAATAATGGTGTATAAACTGAGCGCCCGTTGATTAACACTTGCATCGCGCCAGGGTAGGCTGATGCCATACCGTGATAACTCACCGTATCATTCGAGTTATAAATAAAACCCGCATTTTTAGCCACATAAAAGCCTGGCACTAAACGCAGCAGCTCGGGGATATCGACAATACCTGAAGCGCGAATAGTCTCACGATCAATCACCGTTACTGCAGAAGGTGAGTCTGCTTTAGATTGCGACAGCCTAGACACCGTAAGCACTTTGGGCACATCACCAAGGTAATCATCCTCAGTTACAGTTTGTGATGTCGCAGCAATGGGCCAAGTATCTTTCTCGTTCACATTATTTGTATTAGCTTCTTCCGCGCACAACACTTGGCTAAAACTAGCTAATAACCATAGTGGCAGCGCAAAAGTTTTAACGTAGGTTTTCACATTAATTTAGTTTTAATTTTCGCCCAGTATCTGCGAACCAACCATAAAACTGGGATGCCGATGAGTAACCATGGAATGGCACTCATCACAAAAGTAATCACCGCGCCAAAGCTTTCCATCATCACATGGCCGGCGTCTTTAAGCGCACGCGCAACAGGTGCAAAAAAGCCTTGCTCGGTAATGCCTTGTGCGGCGCTAAAATCAATATTTACAGCCACCAAATCAGTTTCTTGCGACAATATTTTTCGCATGCTCATCATGCCATCCAGCTCGCTTTGAGTATTCGCGAGCTCGCGTTCTACGTCAATAATATCTTTAAATTTAGCCGATTTATCGGTAAGCATTAAGCGCAATCTATCCCGTAGCTCGGTTAGATTTTTAATGCGGGCATCGGCATCGACCACTTGATTGGTCTTATCTTCGCTATCGCGCCCATGCTGCATAATCTCGCCGCTTTTTGCCAGTCCAGATAAAAATATGGCTACATTTCTAGGCGGCACACGTACGCTAAGATTTGCTGATGGCGGACTATAAGGAGTTTCACGATTGTAATTGGCACTTAGCAGTTGGCAGTTAAGCGCTTCGCAATGCTTCACAGCCGCATCGAAAGCCGCTTGCATGCGTTCGGCGGGTGTTTCAATTTGCAGATGATGGCGCAGCGCAATGTATTTTCTAGTCTCTGCATTTGCTGGCGCTGCTGGTTTAGGCTCAGAAATCTCAGTAAGGCTTTCCTCTGCACCACCAACACTGTGCGGCATCATCTTAGCTTGCGGGGCTGACATTCGCGCCATCTCTGGCATCGGCGCTACGGCCGCAGGCGCATTTTGCTGAGAGCCTTGTTTTCCGCAGGCTGAAACCAATAAGAGCATCATCGCAAACAACATCAAACCAAAAAATTTCATGCTAAATGCTCCTGCTTACATTACTTTGCCATATTATTTAGAAAGTGATTTTAACGCCTGCTTAATACCATCCGCCACACCCACGTCTTTACCTAGCAATTTCACGGCACTCGCTGCTTCACGCTCATGATAACCCAAGGCTACCAAGGCATTTAGAATATCGTAACTTGCCGACTTAGGCTGGCTATTGGTCGTTGTGGAACCAGTAACCGCAAATTTATCTTTAAGCTCAAGTAGCAACCGCTCAGCCGTTTTTTTTCCAATTCCTGGAATGCGTGTAAGCATGCCTACTTCTTGTCGATTTACCGCTTCTACCAAATCATCAATACTAACACCACTTAAGATTGAAAGTGCTGATTTAGCGCCAATGCCATTTACCTTAAGCAATTGTTTAAACGTACTTTTTTCTTGCTCGCTACCAAAACCATACAACAACTGCGCATCTTCGCGCACCACAAAATGAATGAGCAATTGAATTTGCTTGCCAACCTCTGGCAAGTTGTAAAACGTACTCATCGGCACTTCAACTTCATAGCCCACGCCCGCGCAATCTAATACGATAAGCGGTGGAGACTTTTCTATCAATAGCCCATTCAGGCGAGCAATCATACTTCTGTCCTATTTAAACGCTAGCCAATCAAGCGACCATTTTTAACCCGAAACCCTGCCGTTGCCAATTTACCCAACCCTTGCCCACCATGGGCATGGCAAATCGCACAAGCAAGCGCATCGGCTGAATCTGGCTTTGGTGTTGCAGGCAAATTGAGTAAACGCTTGACCATTTCTTGCACCTGCTCTTTTTGCGCATGCCCATTGCCCACCACCGCTTGCTTCACCTGTAGTGCCGTGTATTCCGCTACTATTAAGTTTCTAATTACCGCAGCGCTAATCGCCGCGCCACGCGCTTGACCAAGTAATAATGTAGATTGCGGATTCACATTTACAAATACTTTTTCTACCGCTACTTGGTTTGGCTTGTAAGTATCAATGACCTCAAATAAGCCGTCTAATATAATTTTTAACCGTGCAGGCAACTCTTCTCTGTCATCTTCGCCTTCTACCTTATTTTTCTTGCCACTGGCAGTTTTAATCGTGCCACTCGCAATATAAGTGATTTTTTCACCCATCTTTTCAATCACCCCAAAGCCAGTGATACGCAAACCTGGGTCAATACCTAAGATTCTAATTTCGCTCACTTTTAGTCAATTAACGCAGTGGTGTAAACATCCTGCACATCATCTAAATCTTCCAGCGCATCCAGTATCTTTTGCATTTTTACTGCGTCTTCACCATCAAACTCAACCTCATTGAGTGGCTTCATAATTACCTCTGCTACCACTGCTTTTAGACCTGCCGCCTCCATTGCCTCTTTTACGGCAATAAAATCGTTTGGTGGTGTTATGACCTCAATGCTACCATCTTCGTCTGTAACAATATCCTCCGCACCCGTATCCAGCGCGGCTTCCATCACCTTGTCTTCCGAAGTGCCAGGCTCGTAAACCAAGCTGCCACAATGTTTAAACATAAAAACCACACTACCATCGGTGCCTAAATTGCCACCGTATTTACTGAGCGCATGGCGCACGTCCATCACAGCACGCTGTTTGTTATCGGTAAGGCAATCAATAATAATCGCCGCACCGTTAATGCCGTAGCCTTCATAACGAATTTCCTCGTAATTCACGCCTTCCAACTCGCCCGTGCCTTTTTTAATGGCGCGTGTAATATTGTCGGCTGGCATGTTCTCTTCTTTTGCTTCAGCCACTGCCGCGCGCAAGCGTGGATTCATGGCGGTATCGCCACCGCCCATACGTGCTGCCACCGTAATTTCCTTAATAATTTTGGTAAAAATTTTGCCGCGCTTGGCATCTTGGCGCCCTTTGCGGTGTTGAATATTTGCCCATTTACTGTGTCCTGCCATGTTTTCCTCGTTTATCTACTGGTAAGCCGTACTCAATGCCTGCAAAGCTAAACTACTACGTTACATGCTGCTTTAAAACCTTGCTGTACTTCGTGTACTAATCTGCGGTTTTGCATTGCGTGCGCCTTGTATTTTAGTTTTTCGTCGATTGAATTACTGGCTTTGCGATACTATTAAACTTTCAAAATCTAATTTTAACACAAGCTATTCTTGCCCTTGCGCGGGGTCAATTGCTTGATGTTTTCTAATGGTAATCGTAGATATTGTCACCAAGGCTAGCGCTATGAACAACATACCGAGTAACTCAATTTGGCTTGGTCGTTCTCCCAGTTGCACCCACGCTGCGCTTACACCTATTACAGGCGCCAACATGCTGGCCATACTCGCCACCCCAGCAGGCAAGCGCTGTAAGGCATACAGCCACAACACCCATGCAAGTGAGCCGCTTAAAAAGATGCTATAGATAATGGTTAAATAGAATGTATGCGTCCACTGAATAGGCGGCGCCGGCAATACCAAGGCGAGAATAATAATGGGGATTGAGCCCAGCAAAGTAGGCCACGCCGTGATGTTGAGCAAATCTAAGTGCGGCGCGCGTTGGTGTAGTTTTTTTGATACTATCGCTGAAATTGCCCATGAAATACCAGAGAGAAGCGCCAAGGTCATGCTAAAACCATCGGCTTTTATATGCAAAGGATCGAATATCAACACGATGCCAAATAGGGCAAATGCAACCGCCAACCACTGCCAACCTCTTACCTTCTCGCCCAACATCGGCCACGCAAATAACATCACCCAAAATGGCATAGTGTAAGATAACACGGCTGTTTTACCCGCACCACCTGATACCAGCGCCCAAATCAACAAGCCAGTAAAGCCACAAGTTTGCAGCAACCCGAGCGCCAGCATGGTGGGAAATTCTTTTAACGCTAATGGTCTTTTGGTTAAAAATAGCACGATAAATAACATAATTGCGCCTAAAAATGTACGCAGCGCGGCAAATTGAAATGGGCTGGCGTATTGCACCGCCAGTTTCATCACCACCCAGTTATAGCCCCATATTAAAGTGAGTAAAAAAAGTGCGATAAAAGCTTTGATAATGATTTTTTTTTGCATATTCTTAAAGTTTAAAATTGGCTATCATCATTATAAGGTGTATATTTTTATTTAGGCTTCTGTTTTAGCTTATTAGGGCGGAGAAAATCATGAAAACATTACAACAAATTTTAAACGAAAAAAAACATAAAGAGATTATTTCCATAGCACCAAGCCGCCCAGTATTTGACGCTTTGGTGATTATGGCGGAATATAAAATCGGCGCGCTAGCTGTCATGCAAAATGATAAATTGGTGGGGATTTTTTCAGAGCGCGATTATGCGCGAGAGGTTGTGTTGCAAGGCCGCTCCTCCAAATCCACTGCTGTGGCCGAAGTCATGACGGCCAATGTCATCTCTGGCAAACCCAGTGATGTAGTAGATACTGCAATGCGCATAATGAGCGAAAAACACTTTCGTCACTTGCCTGTTGTGGATGGCGAAAAGATGTTGGGTATGCTATCACTGGGCGATTTGGTGAAAGAAACTATTGCAGACCAACAGCGCATGATTAAAGAGTTAGAAAGTTATATTAGAGGCTAATATAACGATGCCCTGCAAGCCAATATCCGCGAGGCTTGCAGGGCATGTTTTATGTGTTTGATTGTCGAAAAATCTGCTTATTAAGCATTTACTCGCCAATAATTTTTACTAAAACACGCTTCTTGCGGCGACCATCAAACTCGCCGTAAAAAATCTGCTCCCATGGGCCAAAATCAAGCTGACCATCGGTAATCGCTACCACCACTTCACGTCCCATAATCTGACGTTTCATGTGCGCATCGGCGTTATCTTCACCCGTATCATTATGTCGATAGCCACTGACAGGCTCATGCGGCGCAAGGCGCTCTAGCCATTGCGTATAGTCATGATGCAAGCCGCGCTCGTCATCGTTAATAAACACGCTGGCAGTAATATGCATGGCGTTTACCAGCACTAAGCCTTCGCGCACGCCGCTCTCACGCAGGCATTCCAGCACCTGTTCGGTAATACGAATAAATGCCACGCGGGTTGGCGGATTAAACCAAAGTTCTTTACGGTAACTTTTCATTGTATTCCTCCCAAATTATTAGCTGTATTCTAGCACCACGTCTAACAAAACCAATAAAAAAGGCCTCCGATGGGAGGCCTTTTTAATAATATTCATTTAACTTTTTACTTCAACTTGTTGCGTAAAAGTTTTGCCTTCGTTATCGGTTGCGGTCACTTCTAATTTACCGGGCGCGTCTGGCACAAAGTTGAATTTAAAGTAGGGGTCTTCCGCCGTACCAACGCCCACATCTATCGTCAAAACAGGTTTTCCGTTATAAGTAAATTCCGCTTTTTTAATATAAAAAGCCGGCACAAAACCTTGTGATACCAATTCGCGCTGCAAGCCGGTACGCATCGGGTGTTTGATATTAAAAGTAGCCGCCGTAGCATCACCAATTTTGACTGGATCTTCTACCTTAAATTTGATTTTACCTGCCGAGGCGCGAATGGCCGCCTCATCGCCATCTACCGTGCCGCCGCAGCCACCAGCAGCGCGAATTTCACGCGAAGCCACGTATAGCTTACCATCCGCCGTTTCGCCCACTAGGCGCACAAATGCATCGGTTTCAAATCTAATTCTTGTCGATAGTTGAAAGTTACCGAGCATGTCGGTTAAGTGGTAAGTAGCCGTCAATGGAATCGGGTTGGCATCCACAAACGCGTATAACTTAATAATCCTAACGCCTTTAGCTGCGGCATTATCCACGCTATAGGTTACAGGCACTTGCGCACCGCTTTCGGCGCGGCGAGGGGCGTCAATTTTAATGAAATCAACTTCTTGCATTTCGCGTTTTGCAAAAAACGCTTCTTTCATTACAGGCCACAATTTCGGGTCGGGTTCAGCAAAAACAGGCAAGCTGCAAGCCAATAGAATAGAGCTTGCTAGGGCAGTGCATATTAGTTTATTAAAACGCATACTTTCTCCATATTGCTTACTTCAACCATTAACGCGCTAGATAAACTTAAGACTACAGGCTTTGATTACTTACGGCTATTTTAGTTTTATTCAAGCACCTGTATGTGATGCGAGTCACACAAAATTTTAAATTTTGCCTCAAATTTTACTTGGCTCGCCTGAAGGTCGCATTTCATAATTCGGATTTCGAAATTCTTCAAAGTTCAGCTCCACGCCGTTGCCAGCTGGGTCTTTCAGGTTGATCTGGCGTATGCCGTTAGCCAGAATACGTGTAGTGTAAAGCACACCATGATTGGTTAGATGCGCTTCCATCGCGGGCATATCTGTGCAGGTAAAAGAAACATGATCAAAAGTGCCATGCACATGAAGTTGTGGCGGCTCGGGCGTTTTATATTCCGCCAAATGCACCACATCGTTAGTGCCAATATACAACCAATAGCCATAGGTAGTACTTGCTACGCGCTTGCCGACCGTTAAGCCAAGAATATCGCAGTAAAAGTCGCGCAGCTTGTGCATGGTGTCACGGTCAGTGCGAAAATTAACGTGGTTGATTTCGGTAAGCGGCATAGTTAAATTCCTTCAAACCACTTTTCATCAACGATTACTTTTTCGACTAGCTCTAGTTTTAAACCCAATTCAAACTCTTTGAGTTTTTCAGCTAACTCGTCCCCGTCCACCAAATCAATGGGTGGTGCGCCATCTCTTGTTGCTTCTTTGACTGCTGCTGGGGTAAAAGTACCAGTTGTAATAAATAATCCTTTATCAGCTCTGCCAACCATAGCCCCACGAAAATCTCTAATTTCGCTAGAACCAACAGAGCCCTTGTAACGTTTGCACTGAAACAAAACATGAAAGCTCATAAAGCCATGAATTTTTGCTATGCCCTTACCATCAATGCCGCCATCACCTGTTCTGCCAGTAACTTCAACCTGAATAAAACCTGACTCTCTTAATAATCTTTGTACCAATCTTTCAAATGCAGAAGGGTCAAGTTTTTGAGTAAGCACGGCAGATAGCTTTTCTTTCCAGCCTTGCTCTTCAG
>JANYCB010000004.1 GCA_025360485.1 Methylotenera sp.
TACCGACTTTGGCGTGTTTATTGGCTTGCCAGGCGGCATTTATGTTTAGGTGCATTTATCTGATTTATCTTGGACACAAACTGGCGAAGAAGCGATTCGTAACTTCAAAAAAGGGGATGAGTTACAAGCCGTTATCTTAGCCATTGATGTAGAAAAAGAACGCATTTCTTTAGGGGTAAAACAACTCACTGAAGATCCATCAGGCGCAACATCTTCTGCATCTTCATCAGAAGAAAAAACTGCTAAACCAAAAGCAAAACCTGCAAAAACTAAAGCGGAAGAGTCTTCTAAAGCCGAAGATAATGCAGCCGCAGCGGGTACAACCAATCTTGGTGCTTTATTAAAAGCCAAAATGGATAGCAAGAAATAATCGTCTTAATTAAGTTAAACTAAAGGCAAGCATAAGCCATGACAAAATCTGAATTAATTAATTTACTCGCAGAGCGCTTTCCACAACTTGTTGTGAAAGACGCTGAGTTATCCGTTAAAGCCATTTTAGATGCAATGACTGATAATTTATCCACTGGAGAACGCATCGAAATTCGTGGGTTTGGTAGTTTTAGTTTGAACTATCGTCCACCACGTTTGGGTCGCAACCCTAAAACCGGTAGCAAAGTACAGGTGCCTGCTAAGCATGTTCCTCACTTTAAAGCAGGCAAAGAGTTGCGTGATAGAGTGGACTCAGCAAGTTAATTATTTCGTTTTAAAGTTTAATTTTAATTTAAAAAAGCGCAAGAAATTGCGCTTTTTTTATACCTTTTTTAGAATGATTAGCTACTAACCTCTAGCTTAGGTAAAATAGCCTTATTACAATTAAAGTAAAAATATGACCATTGAATTCGAATATTGGTGGCTGTTAGTCCTACCGCTGTTTTTTACGCTAGGCTGGATAGCGGCGCGGGTTGACATTAAACAGCTATTATCCGAATCTACCGCCCTGCCTGCGGCTTATTTTAAAGGCCTGAACTTCCTCATCAGCGATCAGCACGACAAAGCGGTGGAAGCCTTTTCTGAAGCCATGATAGCCAATACCGATTCGCTAGAGCTCCATTTTGCACTTGGCAGTTTATTCAGACGCACTGGCGAAACGGACCGCGCCATTAATATGCATCTTAATTTGTTGGACAAAAAAGAACTTACAGAAAACCAAAAAAGTGCTGTGAAGGCCGAGCTGGCACAGGATTACTTAAAGGCGGGTTTATATGATCGGGCTGAAGAATTATTTAAAGGTTTAGACGACACGCGCTATCGCCAACCCGCTTTGCGCGCACTCATCGAAATATACGTGCGTGAACGCGAATGGGCACAAGCCATTACCACTGCTACAGAGCTAGAACGCTTATCTGGCGTGCCTTTCAGGCGAGAGATAGCGCAATATTATTGCGAATTGGCCATGAATGAAATCCTTGCGCAACAACCAGATGCGGCACGCAAGCAGTTGCACATGGCTTTAGACGCCAACAAAAGTTGTGTACGTGCCAACGTGCTGTTAGGCGACCTGGAAGTCAATGCCAGCGAGCATCAGGCCGCAATATCGCATTGGAAGCGCATCGAGTTTCAACAACCTGAGTATTTGGGTTTAATTGCAGCAAAAATGCTCAAAAGTTACCGCGCAATTAGCAAGTTAAGCGATGGATTGGCGCAGCTCAACACCTATTTAGAAACCTACAAATTACCTTCGCTAATGTCGGTTTTGTATGAAGTCACTTTGGCTGAAGAAGGCGCGGAAAAAGCTGCCAAACTGGCTAGAAACGAACTCATTCGCCAACCTAGCCTAACGACGCTTGATCAGCTTTTGCAGGCACGCGCCATGGCGGATGAAACCAAAAAACAAAGCAATAACCAAGATATTCAACTGATGCAACAAACGGTGCGCAACGCCATTGGCAACCGCGCCGCGTATCACTGTGACCAATGCGGCTTCCGCGCCAAGCAATATCACTGGCAATGCCCAGCTTGCAATGCATGGGAATCGTTGCCTGCCGAGCCATCAGAAGCGCTTAGTCGCGAAATCACTATTAAAAAGTAATAATTAGCAAAAAAATAATGCAAAATAATAAAAATGATTCTAAAGTTATCATCGCGCTCGATTATGCCGACGCAGCCAGCGCGCTTAAACTAGCCCATCAGCTAGATCCTGCGCTGTGTAAACTTAAAGTGGGTAAAGAGCTTTTTACCGCCGCAGGCCCGCAATTGGTTGAAAAATTAATTGCCAAAAACTTTAAGGTTTTTTTAGATTTAAAATTTCACGACATTCCCAACACAGTTAAAAATGCCTGTGAAGCCGCGAGTAATCTAGGAGTATGGATGTTGAATGTGCATGCATCTGGTGGCAGCGCCATGATGCAAGCAGCACTTGAAGGCGTGAGTAAAACGAATAACCAGCCCTATTTAATCGCCGTGACAGTACTTACTAGCATGAATCAAGCAAGTTTAAGTGAAATCGGCATTGAAAACAGTGTAGAAAACCAAGTGCTAAAACTCGCCAAACTGACACAAGTTGTGGGTTTGCATGGTGTGGTGTGCTCTGCGCTTGAAACGCAAATGCTGCGCAATCAATTGGGCAATGATTTCTGCCTAGTAACGCCAGGAATTCGCCCAGCGAATGTCAACCAAGATGACCAGTCACGCGTTGTTACGCCCAGCCAAGCTTTGCGCTCTGGTGCTAGCTACTTGGTCATCGGCAGACCGATCACTCAATCAGCAAACCCGCTTAACGCGCTGGAAGAAATACACGCTGAATGCGTAAACATTTAAAAGTGTAAGCTTGACGTAAGTTTTAATTAGCATAATGTAAGAGTGGCTGATTTGTAATAGTTGGATTTTTTAAGCTATGATTACAGCAATATTTTTTATAATTATTAATAGTAGTACCCTTAAATCACCCGTTTTAAATTTGGAGAATCAAACAATGAAAAAAATTCTAATCGCTTTATTAGCTTCACTTGCATTCAGTTTTAGTGCATTTGCTGCTGTTAACATTAATACAGCTACTCAGGCAGAACTAGAGAGCCTTGACGGCATTGGCCCAGTAAAAGCACAAGCTATTATTGATTACCGCAAAAAAAATGGTGGTTTCAAAAATGTAGACGAGCTTGAAAAAGTGGACGGTGTAGGCCCAGTAACATTAGCTAACGTTAAAAAAGATATTGCAGTAAGCGGCGCTACTAGCGTTCCTGCTAAAGACATGAAAAAAGAAGATAAAACAACTAAAGCTGACAAACCTGCAAAAGCCGACAAGCCAGCTAAAGTTGAGACAGCTAAAGATGCTAAACCTGCTAGCGACATGAAAGCTGACAAACCTGCAAAAGATGCGAAAGCAGACAAACCAGCTAAAGCTGAAAAAGAAGCTAAACCTGCTAAAGTAGAAGACACAGCTAAGGCTGACAAAAAAGCTGCTGCTGATAAAGCTAAAGCCGACAAAAAGGCCGCAGCTGAAGAAAAGAAAGCAGCTAAAAAAGCCGCTGCTGATAAAAAAGCAGTCGACAAAAAGGCTGCTGCAGATGCAAAGAAAACAGATAAAGCCGATAAAGCAAAAACTGAGAAGAAATAATAGTTAACTTAGTTTGAGCGAAATAAAAAAGCCCCACACGGGGCTTTTTTATTGGGTAGTGTTTATTGGATAGTGGCTATTTTATTATCTATTGATTAATCCAACTACCAATCATGATGCCGCTCGTCATGATGCTCATCACTATAACCCTCATGATCATGGCCACGGTCGTGCTCGTCTTCATGATGATGTTTACGATGCCGCTTGCGATTTTGATGTCCACTGGACTTTCCAGGCTCAGCAATCACCTTACCTACAACTGCACCACCAGCACCGCCCACACCAGCCCCCACAACTGCTCCAGTGCCGCTGCCGCTTACTTTACGGCCAACCACAGCACCAGTTGCGCCGCCTGCAGCGCCACCTATTACAGCACCAGTTTGGCCTTCACCTTTAGTAGTTACAGCGCCACCAACACCTCCACCAACTGCGCCACCAATCACTTCCCCTGTACTACCACCCAAGACTCCACCAATCGCAGTGCCCGCGGCAGCGCCTAAGCCACCGCCGACCGCCGTTTTAGCATTGCTATTCTCTGCAAATGCGTTGCTGCTAGCCAATACGCCAGCGATTAAAACTGCATGAATTATCTTAATATTCAATTAAAACTCCTTTAGTTATTATAACGCCCAGTTACTTAACACGCATCCCTGCCTGCGCACCAACATCTGGTGAGAGTATAAAAGGGCCGCCAAGTTCATCGCTCGCAGCTAAAACCATGCCTTCAGACATGCCAAATTTCATTTTACGCGGCGCTAAATTGGCCACCATCACGGTCATGCGGCCAACCAATGTGGCTGGGTCGTAAGCCGATTTAATGCCTGCAAATACTTGACGAGTTGTGGCTTCGCCAATATCCAGCGTGAGTTTGAGCAACTTATCTGCGCCTTCCACATGCTCGGCGTTGACGATCTTGGCGATGCGTAGATCAATTTTGGTGAAATCGTCGATAGAGATGGTGCTGCTTTTTTCAGTGGTAGGTTCAGTCTTGGCAACTGGTGTGGCTTGTGGAAAAGCAGTTGCTTCTAGGTTTTCTTTATTGGCTTCGGTCATGGCTTCAATCTCTTTTGGGTCAATACGGGTTATAAGATGCTGATACGAGTTGATAGGGTGACTCAACAGTAATCTTTGAGCATCTGGCCATTTTAACTCTGTGATATTTAAGAAAACCTCTACATCTGCAGCAAGTTTGGGTAGCACAGGCTTGAGATATACCATCAATACTTTGAATAAATTAATACAAACGCTGCAAATATCATGCAAGCGCTGATCTAAAACACCTAGACCAGCACTGGGTAAGTTTTCTGACCGTAGTCTTTTGGCAATATCCCAAGGTTTGTAGTGGTCAACATAAAGATTCGCCATGTCAGCAAGCCGCATAATCTCTCGCATAGCTTTGCCGTATTCTCTGTTTTCATAATTATCTCTGATTATTTGCCCCGCACTGACAAATTCTTTCCAAAGGACTAGCTCACTAATTGGGGGAGTCATTCCAGAATCGTATTGAATATTCAACTCTCCCGATTCCCATGAAGGGCTTGCACTAATGTGTGCTTCTCGAACAAACATTTCAAACTCATTACTTCCAGGGGCTCTCTCACTAAGTCTTGCATTAAATCTCTGAGTAATAAATCCCGCTGATCTAGACGCAATGTTAATGAATTTGCCCACCAAATCACTATTCACCCGCGCGACAAAATCTTCTAAACTCAAATCAATGTCTTCCATCGTACTGTTGAGTTTTGCCGCATAGTAATAGCGCAAATATTCTGGGTTTTTAATGTGGTCTAAGTAGCTACGCGCGGTAATGAACGTGCCGCGGGATTTGCTCATTTTTTCGCCATTTACGGTTAAAAAACCGTGTGCAAAAATTTGTGTAGGTTTGCGGTAGCCGCTATACTCAAGCGTTGCAGGCCAAAATAGCGCGTGAAAATACAGAATATCTTTGCCGATAAAGTGATAAAGCTCGGTTTTGCTGCCTTTAGCCCAATATTCGTCAAAATCTAAGCCCTTAGCCGCACAAAGATTTTTAAAGCTCGCCATGTAGCCTATCGGCGCATCTAGCCACACATAAAAATACTTACCAGGCGCATCAGGGATTTCAAAGCCGAAATACGGCGCATCACGCGAAATATCCCAATCATTCAGACCATTTTCGAACCACTCACCCATTTTGTTGGCGGCTTCGCCTTGCAAGGTGCCAGAACGTGTCCAATCTCTTAAGAATTGTTCACACTCAGATAATTTAAAAAAGTAATGTTCAGTTTCTTTACGTACCGGTGTAGCACCAGAAACCGCAGAATAGGCGTTAATCAGCTCAGTTGGGTTATACGTTGCGCCACATACTTCGCAACTATCGCCATATTGGTCTTTGGCGTGACATTTAGGGCATTCACCTTTAATAAAGCGGTCTGGCAAAAACATGTTTTTTACGGGGTCGTAAAACTGTTCAATCGTTTTAGTGGCAATTTTGCCATTGGCTTTTAGTTTTTTGTAAATACCTTGAGAAAGCTGTTTATTCTCTTCAGAATTGGTGGAATAGTAATTATCAAATTCCACCAAAAATTCTTTAAAATCGGCAGCATGTTCTTTATGAACCGCTTCAATTAAGGCTTCTGGCGTTATCCCTTCTTTCTCTGCGCGCAACATAATCGGCGTGCCGTGCGTGTCATCCGCGCACACATAATGTAAGGTGTGGCCTTGCATTTTTTGAAAACGCACCCAAATATCAGTTTGAATATATTCCACCAAATGCCCAAGGTGAATGCTGCCATTGGCGTAAGGTAGCGCGGAGGTAACCAGTATTTTTCTCATAAGCGCTATTTTAGCAAAGACGCTGGCTTCTACATAAGTTAAAATGAATTTTTAATAGGTAAATTTAGAATATTCATGACAATCACTGAACAAAATATCCAAAACGCACTGAAAGAACTACTAGACCCGAATACTGGCAAAGACTTTATTACCAGTAAATCTGCTAAAAACATCCAGATTAAAGGCAATGAGGTTAGCGTGGACATTGTGTTAGGCTACCCCGCCAAAAGCGTGATGAATGATGTGAAAGTATTAGTTGAAAATCACTTAAAAAACTTGGATGGCGTTGAAAGTGTAACCGTCAACATTGGATCAAGAATCGTCGCGCACAAAGCACAGCAAGGCGTCACCCTATTGCCTAATGTAAAAAATATTATCGCCGTTGCTTCGGGCAAAGGCGGCGTAGGTAAATCGACAACATCCGTCAATTTAGCATTAGCGCTTGCGGCTGAAGGCGCAACCGTGGGATTGCTAGACGCAGATATCTACGGCCCAAGCCAACCGCAGATGCTAGGCATCAGCGGACGCCCAGAAAGTAGCGACGGCAAAAGCATGGATCCGATGTTAGCACATGGCATACAAGCCATGAGCATTGGTTTTTTGGTAGATGTGGATACGCCCATGGTGTGGCGCGGCCCAATGGTGACGGGCGCGCTGGAGCAACTGCTACGTGAAACCAAATGGCGCGATTTGGATTATTTGGTCATTGATTTGCCACCCGGTACAGGCGATATTCAACTTACCCTCGCACAAAAAATTCCCGTCACAGGTGCGATTATCGTCACCACACCGCAGGACATCGCCTTACTGGATGCACGTAAAGGTTTGAAAATGTTCGAGAAAGTCGGCATACCGATTTTAGGTATTGTAGAGAACATGAGTACGCATATTTGCAGCAACTGCGGCCACGAGGAACATATATTCGGCACGGGTGGTGGCGCGTTAATGTGCAAAGATTACGACGTTGATTTACTAGGTTCGTTACCATTAGACATTAGCATCCGCGAGCAGGCCGATAGCGGAAAGCCAACGGTCATTGCCGAACCTAATTCAAAAATATCTATTATTTACAAAGAGATAGCACGTAAAGCAGCAATAAAAATTGCCAATGCTGCACTTGACCACAGCAGTAAATTCCCGAACATTGTAATACAGAATACTTAAAATATGGCTCAACAAAAAGAAGAAGCTGCCCTTGAAAATTCTTGGGTAAAAAAACTGGGGCCTGGTTTGATTACCGGCGCTGCTGACGATGACCCAAGCGGAATAGCCACCTACTCTCAAGCAGGAGCACAATTTGGCTTTAACATGTTATGGACTGTATTATTCACATATCCTTTAATGGTTGGCATTCAAACAGTTAGCGCTAAAATTGGCCGAGTGAGCGGTCACGGTCTTGCGACCAACATTCGCCGACACTACCCCGCATGGCTTTTATACATTATCGTCGGACTATTATTAATTGCCAATACAATCAATATTGCAGCAGACATTGCAGCAATGGGGGACGCCTTAAAGCTGCTGATTGGTGGCCATGCACATATTTATGCTATTGGCTTTGGAATTGTATCGCTTTTGCTACAAATGTTTATTCCTTATAGTCGCTATGTACGTTTGCTCAAATGGCTCACGCTGGCATTATTATCCTATGTAGCAGTCATATTTACTGTGCACGTACCGTGGCTATTAGTGCTTAAAGATACGCTATTACCGCATCCATCATGGAAACCAGAATATATCACTACAGTTGTCGCTGTATTTGGCACAACAATTAGTCCTTACTTATTTTTTTGGCAGGCCTCTCAAGAAGTGGAAGAATTGAACCTCAACCCACATGCGAAGCCGCTGATAGCAGCGCCAGAACAAGCTGTGGCTAGTTTTAAACGTATTAAAATTGATACGCTTATCGGCATGGGATTTTCTAACTTAGTTGCATTTTTTATTATTTTGGCAACCGCGCTCACTTTAAATCTGCATGGTGTAGCTGATATTCAAACCTCAGCGCAAGCTGCTGTTGCGCTGCGCCCTATTGCTGGCGAATTTGCCTTTTGGGTGTTCAGTGCTGGCATTATTGGTACAGGTTTACTTGCAATTCCAGTATTGGCAGGCTCTTCAGCCTATGCAATGGCTGGTGCATTTAAGTGGAAAAAAGGGCTAGAACTTGAGCCAATGGACGCAAAAAAGTTTTACGGCATTATCGCTACATCAACACTAATTGGGGTTGCGCTTTGCTTTGCGCCCATAGACCCGATCAAAGCCCTGTACTGGAGCGCCGTAATTAACGGCATTATTTCTGTCCCTATTATGGCTTTAATGATGCTCATGGCAGGTCATCCAAAAATAATGGGCAAATTCATCATCACGTCAAGATTAAAGCTTCTTGGCTGGTTATGCACATTTGCAATGGCTGCCGCTGTTATTGCAATGTTTTATACACTTGGCAAGTAATAATCATGTTGGTATTAAGTGCTAATTTCTAGTTTACAACATAATCAACTAAACCAAATTTATCTCATAGCAATACACATCCACGCCACATTCAGGCGTAATCAAAGCCGCCGGAATCGCCACTCCACTACGCCAATTGTCAACTGCTTGCTGTTTGCTAGCACCCGTCACTAAAAATATTGCCGCATATGTGTTATTTAATCGGTTTTGGCTCATAGTCACCCGTTCGGCTGGTGGCTTGGGTGAGTTAAATACGGGTACTGCATCTGCGCTATTATCTACTACATGGCCTGGAAAAAGGCTAGCAGTATGACCATCTTCGCCCAAGCCGAACAACACAAAATCAAAAGTAGGTACATTTGCTAATGTTTTTGCATAAGCCTTTGCGCCTTCTACTGGGCCAAGCTCACTAGGTATATTATGAATTTGATTTTTTGGAATACCCACATGGCTTAACCAGACCTGATCGACCATTAAGCTATTACGCTCTTCATGGTCTGCTGGCAAGCAACGGTCATCATTAATATAGATGTGCCATTTAGACCATTCTGCTGGCATATCACGTAACAATCGGTATATCGCTCGCGGCGTATTGCCGCCAGCCAGCACGATTGAAAACTGCCCGCGTTTTTCGATAGCTTCTTTCGCACTTTTTTCAATGACATCGTAAACGCTATGTCTTAGCGACGCTATGCTATCAAAATGTTTCCAGCGCATAATTTGGTGTATATTTTTAGTTTGCATGTTCATTAGTAGTCAGATGAAAAATCAGGTCGCATTCTAGCAGGAATTGTCGTGCTTTTTTTCGCATTTATCGCATAGAACATTGTGAATAAACACTGCCATGCATTATTATATCGGCTTATTCAAAAGGAACTTTAAATGCTAATAAAAGATGATGAAATTGTGAACATCGATACGCCTACTGGCGACATGCGTGCACACATTTTTCGCCCACTTGCCCCAGGCAAATACCCCGCAATTTTGATGTATTCAGAGATTTTTCAAGTGACAGGCCCTATTCGCCGCACTGCTGCAATGCTTGCTGGGCATGGTTTTATCGTCGCATGCCCAGAAATTTATCACGAATTTGAACCTGCAGGTACCGTACTTGCTTATGATACAACTGGCACGGAACGTGGCAATGAACTTAAAATCACTAAAGAATTAACAGCATATGATACGGACGCACGTGCCGTATTGAAATATTTAAAATCGCGTGCAGATTGCACAGGCAGACTTGGCGTGATGGGCATTTGCGTCGGAGGGCATTTAGCATTCCGTGCCGCCATGAACCCTGAGGTGCTAGCTGCGGTGTGTTTTTACGCTACAGATATTCACAAAAAGGCGCTTGGTTTGGGCAAAAATGATAACTCATTAGAACGTGCGGGCGAAATTAAGGGCGAGTTGCTGCACATTTGGGGTAAGCAAGACCCGCACGTGCCAATGGAAGGCCGCAACATGATTAAAGCGCGCTTGGATGAAGTGGGCACGCGCTACACTTGGCACGAATTTAATGGTCAACACGCGTTTATGCGTGATGAAGGCCACCGCTATGACCCAGAACTGGCGCTACAAAGCTGGAATTTACTACTTGCACTGTTCCACCGCCGTTTAGGCTATGGCGACCTCGATATGGAATCAGACGGTAAGCCCACCGAAAGCCGTCACTAATTACAACGTAATTTATTATAAAGAACTAAAATTCACACTGGAGCTTGATCTAACCCAAAAGGTGGATGGCTCACAATCCTCTATAAAGGTAAAAATGTAATGAAATTAGCAATGTTAGGTTTAGGCAAAATGGGTGGCAATATGGCTGCACGTTTGCTTCGTCACAAGATAGAAGTTGTTGGATTTGATTTTAATAAAGATTTTGTCAACAATCTGGTCGAAAATGAAGGTTTGATTCCCGCAACTTCTGTGCAAGATTTAGTAAATAAATTAGAGGGGCAAAAAATTATCTGGATGATGTTGCCAGCTGGCGATATCACAGAAAAACAAATCAAAGATTTAATTCCGATGCTCAACAAAGGCGACATCATTATTGATGGCGGCAACTCCAACTACAAGCACAGTCAGCGACGCGGCGCGATGTTAGCTGAATATGGGATTGGCTTTATGGATTCTGGCACATCTGGCGGCGTATGGGGCTTAGATAACGGCTACTGTTTGATGGTTGGCGCAACGAAAGAAGTGGCTGAAGCAGTTGAACCAGCATTAAAAGCACTTGCACCAGCGGCGCACCGTGGCTGGGCTCACGTAGGCCCTATAGGTTCTGGCCATTTCACTAAAATGCTACATAACGGTATTGAATACGGCATGATGCAAGCTTTAGCAGAAGGTTTGGATTTATTAAAAGGTAAAGAAGAATTCAATTTAGACTTGGCGCAAATTACCGAGCTATGGCGCCACGGCTCAGTAGTACGTAGTTGGCTATTAGATTTAACTGCAGAATCGCTCAAAAATGACCAGACACTGGATGGTGTAGCGCCTTATGTTGCAGATTCTGGAGAAGGCCGTTGGACCGTAGTTGAAGCCGTGGAACAAGGTGTAGCTGCGCCAGTATTAACATTAGCATTGCAAATGCGCTTTGCATCGCAAGAGGATGACGGTTACAGTTATAAACTGCTTTCAATGATGCGTAACGCCTTCGGTGGCCATGCTGTAAAATCATCAAAATTGTAATTGGTAAATTGAGGCAAAAGAAAATGACCAAAAAAATCGACCCCTGTACCTTAGTATTATTTGGCGCTAGTGGTAACTTATCGCGCGTAAAACTAATGCCGGGCTTATTTCGTCTAGACTCACTTGGTCGCTTGCCTGATAACATGAAAATTTTATCGGTTGGCCGCCATGAAGTGGCGCTAGAAGCTTGGCATGCTGACATTAAAACCATGTTGGATGCCAAATTTAAGAACGGCTATGACGAGAAAGTGTTCGCGCGATTTATTGCACGTAACTTCTACCATGCCAATGCCCCAACCGACCCAGATGCATTCACCAAAATGAAAGCAGCGTTGAGCAACCAAAAAACCTTTCCGCAAAACTTAGCTTACTTCCTTTCTGTGCGCCCTACAGATTTTGCAACCGTGGTTGAACAACTTTCTGGCGTAGGTTTATTAGATGAAAGTAAGTACTGGCGTCGTGTGTTGATTGAAAAACCGTTTGGCACCGATTTACCAACGGCAATAGCACTGCAAGCTAATTTAACGAAGTATTTAAAAGAGAGCCAAATCTATCGTATCGACCATTATCTTGGTAAATCCGCGCTACAAAATATCATGCTCACACGCTTTGCCAATACCATGTTTGAGCCACTTTGGAACAATCAATACATTGACCATGTGCAGATTACGAATAACGAGATATTAGGCGTAGGCGACCGCACCACATTTTACGATGCAACCGGTGCCTTAAGGGATATGATGCAAAGCCACTTACTACAAACATTGGCTTTGGTCGCGATGGAAAAACCTGAAAACTTAAGCCCTGATAGCATTCGTGCAGAAAAAATTAAATTGTTGGAATCCATCCGTCCTATTCCTGTAAACGATTTAGCCAAACACGCTTTTCGCGCGCAATATGCAGCTGGCCGAGTATGTGTGAGTGATGGTCATGGTGAAAACGTGCCCGGTTATTTAGAAGAATTAGCTCGGGATGGCGTTACAGAGAGCGTGACGGAAACTTATGCTGCGCTTAAATTGTTTATTGATAATCCGCGCTGGAAAAATGTGCCTTTTTACATACGTACGGCTAAGCGTATGCACGAAGGCAATACAGCTATTTCTATTCGCTTCAAAAAAGCGCCTATGCAAATTAGGGACGAGCAACATCAAAACTGGCTCACTTTGAACATTCAGCCTCGCGAGTGCATCAAAATGGAAATTGAATCTAAGATTCCTGGCCTAGATATTGCCACCCGCACCTTGAGTATTGATGCGCCACAGCGCCAAAAAGAAGATGAAACCATTGATTCTTACGAGGCGCTGATGCTGAACTTGATGGAAGGTGACCCATCGCTATTTCTGCATATTGACGAAGTAAAAGCGCAATGGCGCTTGGTTGATCCCGTTGTTAAAGCTTGGATAGCAGACAAATCACCTGTACTTCAATATCGTGCTGGTAGCCGCGACCCATTAGAGTCTAGTGTGATTTTTGAATCAAAAGATCAGTTTTGGCGTTATAGCATCGAACTTGGTGGCGATAAGCACTAAATATTAACTAAAATAAATTGCAAATAAAACGTTATTTATTGTTATTATTTGCACTCATTAAAAGCGGAGTTAATACTCCGCTTTTTTACCTTAATGATGGAATAATTTATGAGCATTAAATCAGACAAATGGATACG